>WQXJ01000025.1 GCA_009784895.1 Micrococcales bacterium
CTAGCAGCTGATGTTGCCAGGCATCCACCCAGCCCGGTAGCCGCCACTCGAAGTAAACCCACAGGCCAGGCCCCGAAAACCCGCCACCCGACCACACTCAACCAAACGTAACCTCAGCCGCGAAGCTCACCTTGGATCTGCGTCCGCTGATGTGGCTAATGCGGCTCTGGGGCAGCGCGACGCTCGCAGCGGTCATGACAGGCCCAAAGCCAGCCAAGTCCGGCCACCTGCAGCAGTGCTCGCTCGATCCTCTGCATTTCCTCGGTGGTGACATAGCCAATGAGCTCTCCCAAACGCGAGCCTGCATCGACGGCGCCCATTTGCTCAAGCATGACCAGAGTCTCGGTCCCACCCAGGTCAATGGCCACTCGAAAGGATGATGGCTGGGCGCTGGCGGAGGTTGGCGCCACCAACACCGTCGAAAGTTCAAGTGCGTCTTCCTGCAACACAACGCAATAGCGGCGCCCTTGTTGCTCATGCCCTGCCGCTTTTTTTGGAGCACGCAACGGGTGGATCGCTCCGCGCATCACAGGCTCCCCATGTCTTCTAAGATGGCCAGCGCTTCTGCACGGTCAGCCGGGTTTTCGCGCAAGGCCAATGACTCCTGGCGCAGAGCTTCCCGCCGGAGTGTCCATTCGTAGTCCAAGACGGCTTGCCTAATCACCCTGGCTCGCGTTTGCCCGGTTTGGTCTATTGCATAAGCGATTGCGTCTTCCATGGGGACGTCAGGACGAACAGTGAACGTTGCCATGCCGTCAGTGTATCACAAGCCGTGTCACAACTGTGACTTGCGTCAGTGTCACTGTTCCAGCGCCGGCCCAGGGCGCGACGCTAGCTGCGCGAACCAGGCATCACCACAACGCCGGTGGCGTCGGCAAAGACGTGGTCGCCCGGCATGACCCTGACGCCGCCAATCTCGACCGGCACGTCAATGTCGCCCAGATCACGCTTGTCGGTTTTGAGCGGCACCGAGCCCAAGGCCTTAACTCCAAGGTCAATCTCTCGCAGAGCTTCGACATCGCGCACGGCGCCGTATATGACCAGGCCAGCCCAGCCGTTGGCGCTGAGCTGGGCTGCGACCATGTCCCCTAGCAGGGCGTGGCGCATTGAGGCGCCGCCATCGACCACAATGACGCAACCATCGCCGCTCTGGGCAGCTAAGTCTTTGACCTTCGAGTTGTCTTCAAAGCATTTGACCGTGCGAGCCGGGCCGCTGAATGATTCCCGCTGGCCATAATTCCTAAAGGAGACATGCATGACCTTGACGATGTCTGGAAACTCATCGCATAGGTCCGGGGTGTTCTGGTTCATCATGCCTCCTTGTATGGCCGCCAGGCTCCTTCCCCCAACTCTAGCCGCTGGCTCCCCCGGAGATCTGTACTCGAAGGATCAACCGGTCAGCCACTAGGCTTCCATCACCCAGAGTTTGTTTAGGGCCAGCCATTGCTCGGTCCGAGAGGCAAGAAAGGGCGCTGATGGACCAGGTGGGCTCGCACGAGGCCGCGTCGCAGCCACCGCTTGGCCACCTCCGGGATCAGTTGGAGGTGCCAGACGATTTCGACACCATTCAGGCCGATCAAGTCCGTGAGCTGTTCGAGGGGCACCTATGAGCGGCTTGTGCTGGTGACGCACGACCCGGTGGTCGCCACCTACCCCGGGCAGATCCGGCTGGTCTAGCCGCTGGCTCCTCCAAACCCGGCTGACGACCAGACCGGCCGCCACTCAATGCGACTGGACCGCCCCAAAGGTCTCGCCCGGCGCCGGCTTGAACTCGCCCCAGCCGTCCGCCTGGGACAATGGCACAGTGCCCGCCAACGGCCAGACCAACTCAGGCATCCGGCTGCAATTCCCGCCGGAACTGCCGGTTAGTCAGCGACGCAGCGAGATCGCTCGAGCCATTGCCGACCACCAGGTTGTTATCGTTTCCGGTGAGACTGGCTCTGGCAAAACCACCCAGCTGCCTAAGATTCTGCTTCAACTTGGCCGCGGTCAAGGCGCCCTGATTGGTCACACCCAGCCCCGCCGCATCGCCGCCCGCACTGTGGCCGAGCGCCTAGCTCAAGAAACCGGCACCGTGCTGGGCCAGCTGATCGGCTACCAGGTTCGCTTCACCGATCACACCAGTGCCGCCACCCGGGTCAAGGTCATGACCGACGGCATCTTGCTGGCTCAGATTCAGCGTGACCCCCAGCTGCGCGCCTACGACACCATCATCATTGACGAGGCTCACGAACGTTCCCTCAACATCGACTTCCTGTTGGGCTATTTGTCGAACCTGCTGCCCCGGCGGCCTGATCTGAAGCTGATCATTACCTCGGCCACGATTGACTCCGAACTGTTCGCCGCTCACTTTGGCACAGCGGCCAGCCCGGCTCCAGTTATTGCGGTGACCGGGCGGACCTATCCGGTCGAAATCCGCTACCGGCCACCGGGTATCGAGGGCACGCCGGAAGATCAGCCCGGTGCAATCTGCGCTGCGGCGCGTGAGCTCATGCGGCACGGTAACGGCGACATTTTGGTCTTTTGCAGTGGTGAGAGGGAAATCCGCGACGCCAGTGAGGCGTTGACCTCCAGTTTCCGCACGCTGCCGCTTGGTTCGCCCGATGCCGGCCCACCAGACGCCATCGAGGTCCTGCCTTTGTATTCGCGTCTGTCCGCCCGCGAGCAACACCGGGTCTTCGAGCCACACTCCCGCCGCCGCATCGTCGTGGCGACCAATGTGGCCGAGACTTCGCTGACCGTGCCAGGGGTTCACTATGTGATTGACCCCGGCACCGCCCGGATTTCGCGTTACTCCAGGTCAACCAAGGTTCAACGCCTGCCAATCGAACCGGTCAGCCAGGCCAGCGCCAATCAGCGGGCCGGCCGTTGCGGCCGGCTGGCTGAAGGCGTTTGTATCCGGCTGTACGGCGAGGATGATTTTGACTCGCGGCCTGAGTTCACCGAGCCCGAGATTTTGCGCACCTCGCTGGCCGCAGTCATCTTGCAGATGATCGCCGTTGGAGTGGCCAAATCGCCAACCGATGTCACCACCTTCCCATTTGTACAAAAGCCCGATGAGCGGAATGTACAAGATGGTGTTAGGACACTTCAGGAGCTTGGCGCCATCGAGACGAACGGCCGCCGCACCAGACTGACAGCAGTAGGCCGGCAGATTGCCCACCTGCCCATTGACCCGCGCTTGGGCCGGATGATCGTGGCCGCTGCCGACTTAGGCGTGATCCGGGAGGTGACGGTGCTGGCGGCGGCTTTGTCGATCCAAGACCCGCGTGAACGCCCAGCCGAGCTGGCGACCCAGGCCGACCAATGCCACGCCCGTTTCGCCAATCCGACGTCTGATTTTCTCGGTCTGCTGAGCCTTTGGGACTACCTGCGCCAGGCCCGGCGTGACAAGTCGTCCTCGGCCTTTCGGCGCCTGGTCCGGGCCGAATACCTCAATTACCTTCGCGTGCGGGAATGGCAAGACCTGGTCCAAGAGCTGCGCCGGGCCCAAAAAGATCTTGGCCGCCGCCGCAACAAAGCCGACCGCAGCCCCCAACGCCGCCAGACCGAGCTTTGGCAGACTGCCGGCACTGGTAGTACTGACCAGCCCCAACGCCGCGAGACCGAGCTTTGGCAGACTGCCGGCACTGGTAGTACTGACCAGCCCCAATGCAGCGAGACCGAGCTTTGGCAGACTGCCGGCACTGGTAGTACTGACCAGCCCCAACGCCGCGAGACCGAGCTTTCGCATGAACCTCCAATAGGCCGCAGCCGGGACACCGACTCAATCCACAAGGCCGTACTGAGCGGACTGGTCAGCCACATCGGTCTGCAAAAGGCCACCGAGGTAGGCACCGACCGCCGCGGGGACAAACCCCAACGCGGTGCCAGGTCGAGGGCGATACGCAATGACTACGTCGGTCCGCGCGGTGCGCGTTTCGCCGTCTTCCCTGGATCGGCCCTATTCAAGAAGCCACCCGACTGGGTCATGGCGGCCGAGCTGGTCGAGACGACCCGGCTTTGGGCCCGGACCTGCGCCCAGATCGACCCGGCCTGGGTCGAGCAAATGGCACCTCATTTGGCGCGCTACTCCTACCACTCGCCACGTTGGTCAACCAAACGCGGCAGCGCCGAGGCGACAGAGAAGGTGCTGGTCTACGGTTTGCCGGTGGTTGCTGGCCGGACGGTACAGCTGGCGCCTCATGATCAGGTCTTGGCCCGGGAGTTGTTTATCCGCCACGCTCTAGTTCTGGGCCAGTGGCAAACCCACCACCGCTTCTGGATCCAAAACCAAATGGTCCTTGACCGGGCCAATGACCTGGCGGCGCGCTCACGCAACTATCTGAGCGCACCGAGCGAAGATGAGCTCTTCGACTTTTACGACCAACGGATTCCAGCTTCAGTTGTCTCTGTTGGTCACTTCGACTCTTGGTGGTCCAAGACCAAAAGGAAGAACCCAGAAAAACTAACCCTCAAGCTGGCAGACCTAATCGAAGCCGAGGATCCGGTCCAGGCTGGCTTCCCGGACACTTGGCAGCAAGGCGATTTCGACTTGCCCCTGAGCTATCAGCATGCCCCTGGTACAGATGATGATGGGATCACTGTACATATCAGGGTTGACCAGGCAAATCAGGTGCCGGTTGATGGCTTTGATTGGCAGGTCCCGGGCCTTAGACAGGATCTGATTCAGGCCCTTATCCGTGGCCTGCCAAAGAAGCACCGGGCCATGTTACTGCCGGCCCAGGAGACCGCCCGCCTGGCAGTGCAGGCATTAGGCAGCCCGACTGACTGGACTGACCCCCAGGGCAGGGTCAAACCGTTGAGCGAAGCCCTGACCAGCGTGATGCAGAAACTGCGCGGGGTTCACGTGCCGCCCCAAGCCTGGCAAGAGGTCGCGATCCCGGAGCACCTGCGCCTCAGCTTTGTGATCGAGGGGTCAAAAGGCCAGATCCTGGCCTCCGGGGCCGACCTGCCTTCAGTGGTCCACGAAGCTACGCCGGGCGTACAAGACGCGATTGAACGGGTGGTTGCGGCCAGCGTCAGATCCAAAGCCGCCCAGACAGCGGTGGACCAGGCGCCAACAACCCTCAGCTGGCCAGGCAGTCGCGAAAACCTGACCACCTGGGACTTTGGCGACCTGCCAACCGAAATCAGCGCCCAAGTCGATGGCCTGGACGTGCGCGGCTACCCGTCCCTGACGCTGGATGGAGCCAGTGTCGCCTTACGTCTAGCGACTGACCAAGCTCACCAAGCCGCCTGGATGACCGCCGCCACCTGCGAACTGCTACTAGGCGAACTGGCCCTACCGGCCAGGCGTCTAACCACTGCCCTGCTGCCGGAACAGGCCCTAGACCTAGCTACCAGCCGATACCCAGAGCCTGATGGTCTGGTCCTCGACGCCCAACGAGCCGTCATCGGCGCTGCCCTGAAACAGGCAGGACAACCCTGGACGCAGCAGGCCTACCAGGCGCTCTACTCTGATCTGCGGCAAAACCTCGAAACCAAGACCCAAGCCGTCCTAATGCAAGTCGGTCGGCTGGAGAGCTTGGGCCGTGAGATCGACCGGCGAGCCGACAAAGCCACCGCCCTTGAGGTGCTGGGCACCGCCATGGACATCCGTCAGCACCTCGACCACCTGCTGGCCGCAGGCTGGATCAGCCGGGCCGGTCTGGACCGCCTCGATGATCTGCACCGATATCTGTCAGCGGACGCCTACAGGCTCGATCGCCTGGGCCAAAACCGGGCCCTTGAGGAGCGCGGCCTCTACACCGTCCAGCAAAGCGAACAAGCTCTGGCCGCCGCCTTGGCCAACCTGCCCCCCGGCCAGCCAAAACCACCACAACTCGACAGGGCCAGTTGGATGATCGAAGAGTTACGCGTCTCGCTCTTTGCTCAGCATCTGGGCACGGCTTACCCCATCAGCGCCAAACGCATCACCAGAGCTCTTGGGGAGTGCTAGTCAACCCTCCCCAAGGCCAAGACTCTGCTTGTCTGCCGCGTTTCCTTAGGTCAGCGCCTCGCGCTGACCACGTCAACACGGGTAACACCTCTAGTAGATACGCGGATTGAGACTAGTTAGCGGCATCTCAGCGGTATCCTCCGGCGAAACTGGCACCGAGGCTGTGATGATCGAGCCGTCGGCCCGCAACGCTCCGGCGATGTCCCGGGCCGTGGGCGCACCGAGCAGCCGCGGGCCCTGACCGGCCAGTGGCACGCTAACCGAGACGCCAACTAAGACCTCGACCCGGTCGCCACAGACTATGACCTCGGCACCGGAACCACTCAGACCGGTGAAAACCATTTCGTTTTGCAGCAGATCAACGTCAATCAACGTGTCACCGACCCGAAGCTTGAAGGTCAACCCATCCCACAACTCCGGCAGCCTGGGAGAGAACTCTAGCTGGCCGGCATCGGTTCTCAATCCGGCAAAACCGCAGACCAAGACCGACCAGACGCCGCCAGCCGAGGCCACGTGAACGCCATCGGCCGCGTTGCCGTGATAGTCGCCCAAGTCCACGTAAAGGGCCTTGCCAAAGTACTTCAGGGCCAGTTCTTGGTAACCCACCTCGGCCGCCATAATGGCCTGCGCCACGGCCGAAAGCGATGAATCCCCAGCTGTCAGTGGGTCGTAGTAGTCGAAATCGGCCAGCTTCTGTTTGGCCGTGAATTCCTTCGAAGCCAAGAACTGGGCCAAGACCACGTCGGCTTGTTTGAGAACCTGGAAGCGATAAATCACCAGCGGATGGAAGTTCAGCAGCAGCGGGATCTGGGAAGGCGGGGTGGCTTCTAGGTCCCACAGCTCCTTCTTCAGAAACTGGTCATCCTGCGGATGGATGCCAAGCAAATCGTCATACGGGATATGCATGGCGTTAGCCGCCTTCATCCAGGAAGTCGGCTCATCTGGCAGCAAACCCAACCTGGCCACGGCCCGCTGGTGGGACACCGGGTTGATGCCTTCCATCGACCGCAGTGCCTGGGCCGCCGCTCGCAGGTTGAACCGGGCCATGACGTTGGTGAACAAATTGTCGTTGACCACCGTGGTGTATTCGTCTGGACCAGTGACGCCGTGGATATGGAACTGCCCGCGCCCACCCGGACCGGACCGGCGAATGAAACCTAAGCCGGACCACATCCGGGCGGTTTCGACCAGTATGTCGATGCCCTCACGTTCCAGAAAGTCAACGTCCCCAGTCACCTGCAGGTATTGGACCAGGGCGTAGGCGATGTCGGCGTCAATGTGGTACTGGGCAGTGCCAGCGGCGTAATAGGCCGAGGCCTCCTCGCCGTTGATGGTCCGCCAAGGGTATAAAGCCCCTGCCTCAGACATCTCCGAGGCACGTCGCCGGGCCGCCTCCAACATGGTGTAGCGGAAGCGCAGCGCGTTGCGAGCCCAGCCGGGGTTGGTGAACGTCAAGAAGGGCATGATGTAGATTTCGGAATCCCAGAAATAGTGACCCGAATAGCCAGATCCGGTCACGCCTTTGGCCGCAATACCAGCGCCTTCAGCCCGGGCCGCGGCCTGGGCCACGTGATACAGGTTCCAGCGCACGGCCTGCTGGACGGCGGCCTGGCCGTGTACCACCACATCAGACAGCTCCCAGTATTTGTCCAGCCAGATCCGCTGGTCTTTTTGAATAGCGGCTTCGCCGGCTTCCCGCGCCCGGCGCAGGGTCACCCGGCCGCGTTCTGCTAGCTCGGGTGTTGGTACACCTCGTGACGTGTGATAGGACACCAGCTTGACCAGCTTGAACGGCACATCTGCCCGGGCTTGGACGGTGTAGGTGGTTTTGGCGATATCCGGCTCAATCAGATTGGCCACGGCGTAGTCGTTAGCGGTTTCAACCAGGTGGTCCATACCCACCGCCACTGTCATCCCTGAATTGATCGCGCGGTAGCCCAGGAAAACCACTTGGCCCTCGTCCTCTTCGCGACCTAGTTCAGGCCGAAGTACACGCTCGGACAGTTGGCTGGTCTTGCGCGGATCAAAGCCCCGCTGGCCGGCATCTGCCCCCAGTAGATGGTATTCGTCGCCGCCGTCTTGGCGGTTGATCAGCTGTGATGCCAGCATGATGGGCGCGTCAGTGTCCATGGTGACCTCGTAGGTCATCATGGCCAGGTGCTTTTCGGGGAAGGAAACCAGGCGGGTGGAGCGGATATGTGCTCGTTTGCCCGATGACGTTCTCCAGACCAGCTCGCGCCTCAAGAGGCCGTTCTTGAAGTCGAGCGCCCTTTCGTAGCGCTCAAGATCAGCCACGCCCAATAGCAGGGGCTCATCATCAACGTAAAGTCTGATCACCTTGGCATCTGGAACGTTAACTATGGTCTGGCCAACTTTGGCAAAGCCGAAGGCGTCCTCGGCGTGGCGGATGCGGAAGGTTTCGTGAAAACCGTTGACGTAAGTGCCGTGTTCAAAGGCGTTGCGGCCCTCTTCGACATTGCCGCGCATGCCTAGATAGCCGTTGCCCACCGCGAACAGGGTTTCGCCGATTCCCAGATCATTTTGGCTGCATGAGACTTCGCGCAAGACCCACGGATCTACCGGAAAGCGCGTGCGATCAAGCGGATCGGTGATGGGGGACCAAGTCATGTCCTCGCCTCCGTTATGGGCCGGTGCATCCGCACGGGTAGCCGCGAAGCAACTACCAGCAAACACGTTGACTTCGAGGGCCACAATATGTCTCTCAGAGCAACGTCAAACACGATCCTAGGGCTCGATGAAGCTATTGTGGTCGATCAGTGGTCGCTTCATTCAATCGCAAGCCTGGGCGTGTCCCATTTCGAGTCAAGCTTGCCCAGAGAATTGGCTGGGTGCTGTTTGTTGGTGGCGGCCTAGTGACACCACGTTTGGCCGCGCGAACCGCTGCCAGGCGTTGGCACAAACTACCTGGTAACAAGGGCCGGCGCCAGGACAACCGAGCGCAAAGCGGCCAGGTAGAAACCTTGGACACTGGCCTACCTGAACGTCTTGTGGTCGAGTCCTGGGGCTCGGGCGATCGTCTGGTCTACCTGGTACACGGCTGGGGTGGTTGGCGTGGCCAGGTGGCGGCTTTTGTCCAGCCGCTGGTCGAGGCCGGTTTTCGGGTGATCGCCGCCGATACGGCCGCTCATGGAGACTCCGAACCCGGACGCTACGGTTCCGACCACTCCAGTGGCGGCGAGATGATTGAGGGCATCGAAAACGTCATCCACCATTTTGGCCAGCCTCATGCCGTCATTGCCCACTCGCTCGGTTGTGCCAATATTTGCCGTGCCATCTTGGACGGCGAGGTCAGGGCCGAGCGTTTGGTGCTGGTCGCACCCAACCCGGATATGGAATTCCAAGCCAACAAGTACGGCCGCAGCTTGGGTTTCCGCTCCTCCACCATCAAACGCATGATCGACTACATGGAACTGTGGGCCAAGTGGAAAATGTCGGACTTCGACGTTGCCACCATGGCCCAAACTGGGCGACTGCCGCCGGCCTTGATTATTCACGACCGGGCAGACAAGGAAACCCCCTATGACACGGCAGAGCAAATGGCCGCGGCCTGGCCAACCGCTCGCCTGATGACCACCAGTGGTCTGGGCCACCACCGGATTCTCATTTCTAAGCCGGTCATTGAGGCCGCTACTAGATTTGTCGTCACAGGCGAATACGCCCAGGCTCAGTAGTGGACACCGGCTGTTTGGCCGTCAGATTCCAACTTGACTAGCGCCGGTTCTTCTGATAATCCACAGGCGCGACTACCTTGTCCACAGCCCACAAGGGTTATATCTGCTGACCAGAGGCATATTAGCGAATCTGAGTCGGAATAATCCACAGGTCTGCTCGGTCTTTCCACACGCCGACGTGCAAACACAGGCCGCCTGTTGAAAACTCTGTGGGTAACTGCGGCCAGGGTCGCGAAGCGGCCTGTTTTGGTGCTTGGTCGCTGCGGGGCAACAATTGACTTGAACACTTCGATGGCACCGGTCAAACGACCTGAACACTTCGATGACACCGGCCAATCGACCTGAACACTTCGATGGCACCGGCCAATCGACCTGAACACTTCGATGACAGCACCGAATCGACCTGATCGTTTCAATGACGGCAGTTTCGGTCCACCTGGGGAAACGCTCTGGCCCGATCATCGAACCGTTCACCTCGATCTGATCGAATAACTCAATCGTTCAAGTCGATTCGGCCGAACCATGGCGCAGCTGGATCTGTGGCAAGGGGCACCACGAAAACAAATCACCCGAGACATAGTGGCAACAATGTCCCACGACATCACAGTGCGGTGCTCCTCGCGCTACGCGCTCGTCAACAGTTTCGTTGGCCTCGCAAAACCAAGCAAGCTCGTTGGCACTCAGCTCTCCTCGCCTGTGCTCCTCGCGCTACGCGCTCGTAAACTTCTTCGTCGGCCTCGGCCAACCGAGCAAGCTCGTTGGCGCTCGGCTTTCCTCGAAGTGCGCGAGGGGGGAGTTGAACCCCCATGCCCTTGCGGGCACACGGACCTGAACCGTGCGCGTCTGCCTATTCCGCCACTCGCGCGCGAGGCAAGAGGGTAGCACGTCAGCAGCCATGAACGGCAATTGATAGTAGATTCAGTGGCCTTGGGTGCTAATCACCCCAGGCCCGGACGGTTAGTTCAGGCTAACGGCGACGTAGAGGCCTTGATCGCCCCACAAGTCGTTACGATGATGCTGGGCTAGGTAGTCGCGAGGAAGGATGAGTATGACATTCCTCGACCGTTTCGAGAAGGGCGTCGAGCGTGCTGTCAATGGTGCTTTTGCCAAGGCGTCCCGAAGTGAGGTGAAACCCGTGGAACTGGCATCAGCTCTGAGGCGTGAGTTGGACGAGAAAGCAGCCGTGCTGGCCAGAGGCCGGGCGGTGGTGCCAAACGAGTTTGTGATCGAGCTGGCACCAGACGATTTTGACCGCATCCTCGACTGGGGTGCAGAGGCCATGGGAGAAGAACTCCAGGAGGGCGCGGCCGCTCATGCGGCATCCCAACGCTATGCCTTCGTAGGCCCGGTCTCGGTCACCTTTGAAGAAAACACCGAACTTGCCACCGGCGGCTTTAGGGTGAGGTCTGCCACCGTCCGCGGCGCTGTGGCCCCCGCCGCCAACGGCACACCATCACAAAAGCACCCCATTGTCGACATTGATGGGCAGCGCTACCTGCTGACCGGGCCCGTCACCGTGATTGGCCGCGGCTCTGATGCCGACATCATTGTCGAAGACACTGGAGTCAGCCGCCGCCACGTCGAGATCAGACTGACCCCGGACGGCCCAGTCGCTACTGACCTTGGCTCGACCAACGGCTCCTTCGTGGAGGGCCATCGCATAACCAATGCCCTACTGGTTGACGGAAACACCATCACAGTTGGCCGCACTCAGGTCGTCTTTTGGACAGGCGAACAGACCGAAGCCGCTGACGACGTCCAGGGCTGAGCCGCTTCGTGGGTGAACTGGCAGTCTCGCTGCTCAGACTGGGCTACCTGGTGGCCTTGTGGGCAGTGGTGCTGGTGGCCATAACGACGCTGCGCCGCGACGTCTACGGCACTACCATCTCCCGCCGCGGGCGAGCGGGCAAACCCAAAGCAAAAAATGCCCCAGTGGTGGCGGCCCCTGGTGTCCCAGGCAGCCCGGTGGCCCAAGGCCCAGCCCGACCGGCCGGCCCCTTGGCCCGCCGGTCGGTTGAACTCAGCCCGGAGGCACCAACCCGGCTGATTGTGACTTCAGGCCAGCTCAGAGGCACACAGCTGCCGCTCAGCACTGGCGGAGTTGTGATCGGTCGGTCAGCCTCGGCCAATCTGGTGCTGGACGATGAATTCGCCTCTTCCCGCCACGCCCAGCTGGTCTTGAACCAGGGCCAGTGGCAGCTAGAAGACCTCGGTTCAACCAATGGCACCTTTTTCGCAAACAAGCGGATGACGGGGCCGGTTATGCTCAAGGACGGGAGTTCATTCCGCATTGGCAACACCACCCTGGAGGTCCGAAGGTAACCGTGGCAGTCACTTTCCACTACGCCGCCAAGTCAGATATTGGCTTGACGCGCGCCAACAACCAGGATTCGGCTTACGCCGGACCGCATTTGTTGGTGGTGGCGGACGGCATGGGCGGCCACGCCGGCGGTGACATCGCCTCATCGGTTGCGATTGCTCACCTGGCCCCACTTGACGATGAAGCCGTTGGCGCCGATGAAGCCGCCGAAGACCTCGAACTGTGTCTCGAATCCGCCCACGACGAACTGCTCGACCTGGTGGCGGACGACCCAGATCTGGCCGGTTTGGGCACCACAATCACCGCCCTGCTGCGCTCCGGCGACCGCCTTGTGCTGGGCCACATCGGTGATTCACGCGCCTACTTGCTCAGAGAAGGCGAACTAGAGCAAGTCACGGTTGACCACACTTTTGTCCAGTTCCTGGTGGACTCCGGGCGTCTCGAGGCCGACCAGGCCGAACGCCACCCCCAAAGGTCACTGCTGTTGCGGGTATTGGGAGACGTCGAGTTGATTGGCGGACTCGATATTTCCGCCCGCAAGGCTGTGGCCGGTGATCGCTGGTTGCTCTGTTCCGACGGACTGAGCTCGGTGGTTTCGCTGGGCACTATGACCAAGACCCTAATGACCGAATCCGACCCAGCCACCTGTGCTGACCGGCTGGTCGAACTAGCGCTGCGCGGCGGTGGCCCCGACAATGTCACCTGTGTGGTGGCCGATGTGGTCGACCTAACCGCCTCCGAGCCGGTCGAAACGGCCGTCCAAGTTGTTGGCGCAGCCGCGATTGACCGTAACCGGCCCACCCGCGGTGGGGGAGGGGCAGCCGGGCGGGCGGCGTCACTAGGCCAGAAGACCGAAACCGACGATGCCGATCTGCCGGACACGCGTAAGCCATCTCGCCTGGGGCGCAGGCTGACCGTGCTGGCGGTTTTGTTGGCCCTGCTGGCAGCAGTAGCTGTGGGCCTTTTCGCTGCCTACCGCTGGACCCAGACCCAGTTCTACATTGCACCTGAGTCCGGTCAGGTTGTCATTTACCAGGGCATACCCCAGTCAATTGGACCAATTCACCTGTCTCATGTGGTCAAACGCACTAACGTGCAGCTTGACGAACTGAATCAGATGTGGCGTGTGCGGTTCAGCCAAACCTTCCCGGTCGATGATCTGGACCTGGGCCTGTCAACTGTGATTCAGGCCAAAAGCGAATCGGTACGGTCCCAGCCCACCAACCCGCCAATTCCGGCGGCCCCAGCCAGCCCCCGGGCGTCCCCTTCACCTTCACCCTCACCATCACTTTCGCCCTCGCCCACCGCTGACCGCACAGCTGGGGGATAGATGGCCACCATCTTGCCGAACCAGGCCCGTTCCGGTCGTTGGGTCGAGTTCATGCTGCTGGCCATGGCGCTAGGCGTGTCTTTCTTCGCCTACGCCCAGGTTGGCTTGGCCATGACCGGTCACGTACCAGCCGAGATGAATCTCTACTGCGGTGCCTTCACCGTCCTGGCCTTGGCTTTCCATTTACTGGTGAGATGGCGAGCGCCCTACGCCGATCCGGTCCTCCTACCGGTTGTGGTGACGCTGAACGGGATAGGCCTTGCCATGATTTATCGCCTAGACCTGACCTACCGGGCCAGTGAGGTCACACAGCACGCCGACTATGTCGGAATTTCGACCAAGCAAATGCTGTGGACGGTGATCGGGGTAGTAGCAGCAATGGCGGTGGTGGTCTTGCTGCGGGACCACCGAATCTTGCGCCGTGTCACCTTCACCTCAATGATCCTGGGCCTGATTGGCCTGCTGCTGCCACTGGTGCCGGGTATCGGGGCCACAATCAATGGCTCGCGAATCTGGATTCATCTTGGACCGTTGTCGTTCCAGCCAGCCGAGTTGTCCAAGGTCTTGCTAGCCATCTTTTTTGCCGGCTACTTTGTGACCCACCGTGACGCCATGTCATTGGCCGGGCCGCGCCTGCTTGGCCTTCAGCTACCACGGTTGCGTGATACCGGGCCTATCTTGTTGGCCTGGGCGGCCTCGCTGGCCGTCCTGGTCTACCAAAAAGACCTGGGCACATCACTACTGTTCTTTGGCGTCTTCGTGGTGATGCTTTATGTCGCCACTGACCGGCCCAGCTGGATCATCTTGGGGCTGCTGCTTTCGGCCGGCGGCGTCTTTTTGGCGTATCAGTCGTTCAGCCATGTCAAGGCCCGTTTCGAGATTTGGCTTGACCCCTTCTCCCAGACGCTTTACGACCGCGATCCGGGCGGTTCTTATCAGATTGTCCAGGGCCTTTTTGGTCTGGGCAACGGCGGCCTATTCGGCACTGGTTGGGGCCGCGGCCGCCCGGCCATCACCCCACTAGCTTTTTCCGATTCGATCATTCCCTCGCTGGGTGAAGAACTGGGACTAACCGGGCTGTTGGCGATCCTGTTGCTGGGGTTGATCTTGGCCCAACGGGGCTTGCGCACGGCCATTGGGGTCAGGGATGGCTTTGGCAAGCTTCTGGCCGCTGGACTGTCCTTCGCCATGGCCTTCCAGGTTTTCGTGGTGATTGGCGGGGTCACCCGGCTCATTCCTCTAACCGGCCTGACCGTACCGTTCCTGGCCTACGGCGGGTCCTCCTTGGTGGCTAACTGGATCATTGTCGGTCTGCTGCTACGGATTTCTGACGGCGCTCGCCGCCCGGCCCCACCAACCTCGGAAATCGACCTGGCTCCGGTGATTGAGGCTGAGCGGCAGCGGGCCGCCGCCAACGCCACTGCGCCCAAGGCGGTGAGCCGGGTATGAACACCCAAATCCGGCGGACCACTGCCCTGGTCATCGTGATGTTTTTGGCCCTGGCCGGGGCCCTGACCTATGTCCAATTTGCCAAAGCCGGCGAACTCAGGGCCGACCCGCGCAATTCGCGCACCTACTACGACTCCTTCGACCGCGACCGTGGACCGATTGTGGTGGCCGGTGGCGACATCATTGTTTCCTCCAAGCCGGTCGACGACGACTACTCATACCAACGCCTTTACGCTGACGGTCCGCTTTACGCGCCAGTTACCGGCTATTTCACGGTGGTGGGCCCACCCAGCGGCATTGAGGCAACTGAAAACGACGTCCTAGTTGGCACATCCGATTCGCTTTTCTGGACCCGTGTCCAGGACCTGTTCACCGGCAAGCAACCGCGCGGTGGTGCGGTCGAATTGACCATCGAACCCAAGCTGCAACAGGCCGCCTGGGACGCCCTGGGTGATCAACGCGGCGCCGTGGTGGCCTTTGACGCCAAAACCGGCGAGATCCTGGCCATGGTCTCAAAACCAACTTTCGACCCCAACGACCTGGCAGTCCACAACCAACAGCAAGTCAACCAGGTCTACCAAACCCTCGAAGCCGACCCTTCGCGCCCGCTGTACAACCGCGCCATCGGCGGCGATTTGTATGCCCCCGGCTCCACTTTCAAGCTGATTACGGCCGCCGCCGCGCTGGAGTCCGGCCGCTACCAGCCGGATAGTCAACTTGACGCGCCCACCGCCCTTGACCTGCCCGGTACCTCCCACAAGCTGACCAACTTTGGTGATTCGAGCTGTGCCTCCAGCGGCAAAATGACCCTGGCTGCGGCTATGACAGTGTCCTGCAACACGGCCTTTGGCAAACTGGGCATGGATCTGGGTGAAAACGCCATAGCCCGCCAGGCCCAGGCTTTTGGCTTTGGGCGCGCCTTGGAGCTGCCGCTGGCTGTGACCCCTTCGGTTTTCCCTGCCGAGATGGACAAAGCTCAGTTAGCCATGGCTGCCATTGGCCAATACAACGACAAGGCCACACCTTTGCAGATGGCCATGGTGGTCGCGGCTATCGCCAACGGCGGATCACTGATGACACCGCATCTAGTGCGTTCGACCCGAGACGCCGACTTGCAGGTCATTTCGACCACACCGACCTCGAAGCTGTCCCAGCCGATCAGCCGAGCCACGGCCAATCAACTCAAAGACATGATGATTTCGGTGGTTGATGATGGAACGGCTACACGCGCCCAAATCGACCAGGTCACGGTCGGCGCTAAAACCGGCACGGCCCAGAAAGATGGAGGCCAGGCGCCCGATGTCTGGACAGTTGGCTTTGGCGAGGCCGCCGGTCGCCTACTGGTCGTGGCGGTGGTAGTCGAAGATGGCGGCACCGTAGGCCAAAGTGCCTCCGGTGGCACGGTGGCAGCCCCGATCATGCGGCAAGTGATTGAGGCGGGGTTGGTGCCATGAGGCCAGAAATTGGTGCGCAGCTGGCCAAAGGCCGCTATGAGCTGGTCGCCCTGATCGCTGTGGGCGGTATGGGTGAGGTCTGGCGGGCTCTTGACACCGCCAATGACCGGACCGTGGCCATCAAGGTGCTGCGGAGCGAATACACCGGAGATGAGACTTCGCTCAAGCGTTTGCGGATCGAGGCCAATAACGCTTCGATGCTGCTGCATCCCAACATTGCCACTGTCTTCGATTACGGCGAAGAAGAGGGCACCGGTTACTTGGTGATGGAGTACGTCGACGGCCAGTCGCTGGCAGACGTCTTGTCAACCCACACCACGGTTGCGCCAATGCGTTTGCTACCGATTCTGATCCAGGCGGCCCTAGGTTTGCAGGCAGCCCATTCAGCCGGCGTGGTCCATCGTGACATCAAACCCGGCAACATCCTGTTGGGACCAGCTGACCAGGTCAAACTAACTGATTTCGGCATTTCGATCACCCCTGGCCAAGCCCCGCTGACCGATACCGGCAAAGTCATGGGCACGGCCCAGTACCTCGCGCCCGAGCAGGCCCTAGGCGGCGTGGCCACCCCGGCCGGTGACCTTTACGCCTTAGGCATCATCGCCTACGAGTGCTTGGTTGGCGAGCGCCCCTTCACCGGGGCCAATCAGGTCGCCATTGCCTTGGCCCAGGTGCGCGAGGCGCCACCGCCCCTGCCAGGTTCAGTCGAACAGTCACTTTCCGATCTGATTATGGTGCTACTGGAAAAGGACCCGGCTGACAGGCCGGCCGATGGCGCTGACCTGGCCGAAAGGCTAGGTCAAGTACTGGAAACTCACCGCCAACTGGCTTCGAAGTTGTTGGCGGCCCGCCGCCGCCCGGCCAAACCGGGCACCAGCGAATTGGAACTGAGTCGAGAAGAGCTCTTCCCACAGAGCGAACCGGTAGTGGCCATGCCGCCGTCAGAACCATCTCCCAGACTGACTCCCCCAAGCCACGAGTTGGCCGCACCGGCGCTAGAAAACAACCCCCAGGCCCTCCTGGTGGGCCAGACCAGACCGAGTGCCGCTGGAACCAAAGCGGCCACGGCCAAGACGGCCGCTCCAGCGGCTAAACCTAGGCGACCGGTCCGGCCGGTGGCGCCGGTCAAAGCTGATGGCAGGCCCAGACCTTCTGGTCTGGGGCCGGCCCGCCAAAGGTTGGTCCTGGCCCTCATCGCGCTGGCCCTGATCGCCATTATCATTGTGGGACTGGTCACCGCCTATGGTGCACCCAGCGCTGAGTCGGCCCCGCCGACCCACATCACCGGCCAGGCAGACAATTTCAAACGTGGGATCATCATGCTGGAACACACGGCGCCTAATGGCGTCTGGGATGAAAGGTAAGCAGTTGGCGGAGTTCACACCGCGCATTTTGGCCGGACGCTATGAAGTTGGAGAGCTGATTGGCCGCGGCGGCATGGCTGAGGTCCACGTCGGCAAGGACACGCGCCTGGGACGGACGGTGGCGATAAAGCTGCTTCGCTCCGACCTGGCCAAGGACCCAGCCTTCCAGACCCGGTTCCGCCGGGAAGCCCAGGCGGCGGCATCGTTGAACCATCCCGCCATCGTGTCGGTCTATGACACCGGCGAGGATGTCACCGTCGACCCGGCGGGCCAAACCCATCACCTGCCGTTCATCATCATGGAGTACGTTGAGGGCCACACTTTGCGTGAGTTGATGCGCGATGGCGCGGCGCTGCCCATCGACGAAGCCACCGACATCACCGTTGGGGTGTTATCCGCCCTGCAATACGCCCACCACGCGGGCATTGTGCACCGGGACATCAAGCCGGCCAACATCATGTTGACCGTAACCGGCCAGGTCAAGGTCATGGACTTTGGCATTGCCCGGGCCCTGGCCGAAACTTCGGAGACTATCACCCAAACCCAGGCCGTTATCGGCACGGCCCAGTACCTCAGCCCGGAACAGGCCCGCGGCGAAAACGTCGACGCCCGTTCTGATCTGTATTCGACCGGTTGTGTGCTTTTTGAACTGCTGACCGGCGCACCGCCATTCGTTGGCGACTCGGCCGTGTCCGTGGCCTACCAGCATGTCCGCGAAGCCGCCGTACCGCCCTCAACCAAGGCACCAGATGTGCCGGCCGTGTTGGACCAGATTGTGCTCAAGGCCCTGGCCAAGGACCGCAACTTCCGCTATTCGACGGCCTCAGAATTCCTAGCTGATCTGGAGGCAGCCAAACAGGGTCGAGGCGTCTCGGCTCCGCCGGTTGGTCCGGCCACCGCCGCCACTCAGTTGCTGGCCCCGACCGCCGCGACCGCGGCCGCCGCGCCCATGTCACCGACACCGGCGGGCGGGTTGACGGGCGTACTGCCAAGCGATGAGGAGCTTGAAGAAGAGGCCGAAAGGGCCAGGACCAAAAAGAAGCGCATCATCATCATTTCGGTCATCGCCGGGGTCGCCTTGATTGTGCTGGGCATCCTGCTATTCATGATTCTGCGCGGCGGCGGGGACGAGCCCCCAGCCGATGCCGTCATGGTCGAGGTTCCGGCCGTACCCGAATCTCGCAGCGAAGATGACGCCAAAGCGGTCCTGGAAGAAGCCAAGTTCAAGACCGAACGCAAAGAAGAAGTCTCTGAGGACATCGAAGAAGGCAAAGTCACTCGATTTGACCCCGAATCCGGCCAGAAGGCTGAAGAGGGTTCAACAGTGGTCTACTTCGTCTCGTTGGGATCCTCGGCCCTGGAGGTGCCAGATGTGGCTAGCCGCAGCCAAGACGAGGCCCGCCAAATGCTCGAGGCCGCCGGGCTGGAGGTGGCCAGCAAGGTCGAAACTGCTGACAGCCCCACTGTGCCAAAGGACAATGTCGTCAAAACTGACCCGGCAGCTGGCCAGACGGTCAAACGCGGTGCCACTATCACCCTGTACGTCTCAACCGGCAACAACGTGGTACCTGATTGCGCCGGCCAGACCCAGTCGGAATGCACCAACGCCCTGCAGGCAGCTGGTTTCACCGTCGGTGATATTTCCGACCAAACCTCAGAGGCCGCGCCAGGCACGGTTATCGCCACCAGCCCGGCAGCTGGATCGACCGCCGCCCAAGGCTCTCCGGTTTCGATTGTGATTGCCCGGGCGCCGGATATGGCGACCGTGCCGGCGGTGGCCGGTTTGACCGTGGGCCAGGCCAAGACCCTGTTGGTGCAGGCCGGGCTGGTACCTAACGTGGTTGGAGATACGGGCGATGACGCCAAAGTGGTGGCCGTTGACCCGGCACCCGACACAAAGGTTGAAAAGGGCTCAACTGTTACCATCCGCGGCGAGCGGCCACCGCCCCCGCCTTCTCCAACTGCCAGCCCCTGAGTTTGAGGCAGGCCGAGGGGTTGGTGAATGATGCGCGTCGATGGCCAGGACCGTGGGCCAAGTGGTGCTCCCCGCCCGGCGGACCCGTCAAGGCCTGCCTTGGCCCCGGACCAGCCTGCCAGCGAATCTTCACTTGACCTTCGCGGCGAAACACCGCCAGGAGGAGAGGACCGCCCGGCCAAGCGTCGCTGGGCGCTGGCCATCATCTTGGCGGCGCTACTGGCTGCTGCCGGCATCATCTGGACCCTGACCCTGCCGGCGGTGGTGCCGGAACTGTCAACCCATGTCTGGCCCAAGGTCACCCTGCCGCCCAAGCCCAGCCCAACGGCATCGGCCAAACCGCCCCAACCCACGGGCATAACCGAGGTGGCCCACCTGCCCGGCCAGATCGACATATATGCCGGGCCCGGCGGGGCGGTTGACCGAAACATTGAGGGCACCTGGTGGGGTTATCCGGGCATTGTGCCGGTAATCGACCGGCAGGGTGACTTTCTGCACATCAGGCTGCCGATGCGGCCTAACGAGACAACCGGCTGGGTGCGTGAGGATGAGGTCGAGCTTTCGACCACGCCGTACCGCATTGAGGTGTCGGTGGGCGAGTGGCGGCTGCGCCTTTTCGAAGCCAATCAGCTGGTGCTGGAAGTGCCGGTAGCGGTGGGCGGGCCGGCCACGCCAACTCCTCTGGGCCATTTCTATTTGACCATGCTGGCCCCGGGCCCAAACGCCAGCTACGGCCCGCAGGTGTTGGCGCTTTCAGCCCATTCGGAGACCATCAATGACTGGCAAGGCTCAGGCGACGCCATTACCGCCATCCACGGACCGGTTGGGGCCGAGGCCCAGATCGGCACCACCGGCGGTGCCTTTACCAACGGCTGCATCCGCCTGCATATGGCGGACTTAGAACAGCTCTATGTGGTGCTGCCCGGCAGTCCGGTCGACATAATCCTTTAAGGGTTCGGCTCGTCGCCTGGCGCCGGATCTGTCACCGTTGGCTCTTCGTCACCGGCCGCCGGATCTGTGGCCGATGGCGATTCGTCACCTTGGGCTGGCGCTGTCACCGTTGGCGTGGGGCCGGGGCTTTCCGGTCCGCCCTCGATGGTCGACTGATTGAAAGGCAGCTTGGGTGAGATCCAGGGGAAAAAGAACTGGAAACACAACGCCACAACGGCGCCAATTAGGGCCAGGGCAAAGAAAAGCTTGACCCACCAAGGCCCTGGGGCCTGGCGCCACAACCATCCGTACATCGCTATTCACCAACCCCCAAGGCCTCGAGCTTGCCTTCGTCTTTGTCGGTCCAATAGGCCATCTCAAACCAGACCACAAAACGCTGCCGGGCCGAGAACGGCGGGTGACAAGTGGTAAAGGTCATGATGCGCTTGGTCGGCACCGCGCCAGCTTCATTCGGCACCGGCCAAACCACCCGGTATTCGTTGGGGTAAACCACTTCGGTGCCATACATTTTGTAGACCAAGTAACAATTGGGGGTCTCCAAGATGGCCAGGTCGTCTACCTGGAGTTCTTCAACCCGGTTGTAGGGGGCGCCGTAGGTGGTGCGGTGGGCCGAGGTGGCAAAATTGCCAATCTCGCCGGGTTTTTGGGTGTCTGGGTAATGACCAATCACACCCCGGTTGAGGATTTCGACACGATCAATGCCTTCTACCACCGGGATGTCGTAGTCTGCGCCCCACCTTGGCACCAGCATCTGCCCCCAAACCTCGCCGAAAGCCGGGACCGGGCCAACGCATTTTTCGGCCGGGGCACCGGTGTGCTCAGGGGCAAAGCCGCCCTCAGGTGTGACCCATCTTGGGTCGGACCTGATCTCTTTGACCTCGGCCCTGACCTGCCTATTGGCTTCAACAGTGGTCCAAACCAGCTCCCACACCACATACAAACCCAGCAGGCAGCCTGCGGTGATCAGCAACTCGCCCAAAATGCCAGTGAAAATGGCGAAAGGACGGCGTTTGCGCCGCTTTTTTTCTTCTTCGGCTCTGTGGCTGGGCGGGGGCACCGGTGCGACCGTGCGCCACGCCACCGGGCCAATGCCGTTGTCTTCTTCTTGGTCTTGGTCGACTGGGGCAGCGGAAACAAGGTTCTGATCCGGTGCTGGCGCCGGCTGGCTAGGTGGCGGCGGAGGCGGGGGAGGTTGACCGGTTGCGGCCAGCGGCGCCGTGGCCTGTTGGGGCACCTGCGGGGGATCTGCCGGCCTTTGGGCCGCAGTCCTACCAAGGACGGACTTCCGGCTAATGGCGGCTGAGCCGAGGGCGGCCGCAGCGCTGGCCTCATCGACATGAGGCCCAGGGCCAGGTAGGTCCTCGCCCTGCCG
Source organism: Micrococcales bacterium (assembly GCA_009784895.1). NCBI lineage: Bacteria > Bacillati > Actinomycetota > Actinomycetes > Micrococcales > Micrococcales bacterium. The sequence goes on from WQXJ01000025.1 coordinate 21,849, forward strand.
GCGGCGACGCAGCATCCGCTCAACGTCGTCGTGACTATCAGGGCCCTGGGTCATAACCTTTCCTTACCTGACGTCGGTTTGGCGTAGCGAAGGGACAAATTGGTGCTGGCCGCAGCAGCCAACTCTAGCCGATTTGCTTTTTCGACCGACCAACCCAAACCTAGTGCGCCAGCGGACTCAACAAAAGCTTGGACCTGGTAAGAGTCGTCTAAGGCCTGCTCCATTGCCTCTACTGGCCCAATCGCGGCCAGTCGATAGGGCGGTGCGTAGACCCGCCCGCCGACCAAGATGACGTTGCCAACGCAGCGCACTACAGTGGTCGCGGTCAGGCGGTGATCCTGCACCGAAATGGCCTCGGCGCCACCGGCCCAAAGGGCGGCCAAAACGGCGTCAATGTCCTGTTGGTGGACAATTAGCAGCTCTGGACTGAACCCGGAAATGGCCTGACGGGACGAATCGGCCAAAGTCACCTCAAGACCTGGGCCGGTGACCGCAACCGAGCCGGAAGCGATCTGGACCTCCGGTGGCCTAGGCAGCGACGCATCGGCGCCACCGGCATCAAGCAGACTGGCGATCTCGGCCTCAAGGGCGGCGTGGCGCTGGTCGAGCTGGGCGACCTCTTGGTCGCGGGCGCTGACCATGCCGCGCAGCCCCGGTCCGTCCCCCAGCTTGTCACCAGACAGGCGCGCATTGACGGTAAACAGAAGTCCGGCCAGCAGCGCCACCAGAGCCACCGAGACGGCCGCACCAGGCCCACGGGCCCCGAACCACCTGCTCACACGGCCTCCTAAGTAGCTGCCAAGCGGCAGCTGGCCTGATTCCACTACGCTGTATCACCATAACGGTTCGTCGCCTAGAGCCATTCGCCTGGCCAGGTGCGTCCGTGGAAAGTGTTTGATAGCACTTTTTTCATTGTCGGCTGAAGGAGAACCTGCGGTGCCTGAGTCTCGCTCACGCAAGATCAAGAAGCGGAGTTACACCCCGCCGCCTCAATCGAAGTCGAAACCACCGTCGCCCGGGTGGTGGGTTCCCACAATGCTCACCGTCATGCTGGTCGGCTTCGCCTGGGTCATTGTCTTCTACATCAGCCAGGGCTCCTGGCCCATCCGGTCCATTGGCCAGTGGAACCTACTGATTGGGTTTGGCCTGGTACTTGGTGGTTTTGGCATGACAGCCAACTGGCGCTAAGCCCCGCCTTCCCCAGGGTTGTCCACCACTGGGGAAAACTACAGCCATGTAGTTTGTATCTGGCTTGGTGGTTTCACCTAAGTTGAGTCAATAGCCTGGCCGTCCTATGCTACTGTCCACAGCGCTCTACCGGCTTGACCTGCGGATATGCGGTTTTCCACAGCTTTATCAACAGGCTGGCGACCGCGTACAAATTCAGGCGCCTAAACTGATTGACCGTGGCGGTCAATTACAGCGCCAGAGCCACCCAAAGCAGAATCAGAACCGCCCCCCCGCCCAGACCGCCAGCCCAGGCCGCCACCTTTCGTTGCTGCGGCGGCGCATAGGCGTAGACCGCTGCCAGGGCGCTACCGGCTAACAGCCCGCCAACATGGGCCTGCCATGAGATATGGGCCACCAGCAGGCTGAAAACCAGGTTAAGCACAATGATGGTGGCAATACCGGTCATATCGCCGCCCAGCGAGCGCCGTAGCGCCAACAAGGCGCCGAAAAGGCCAAAAACCGCCCCTGAGGCGCCAATTGTCAAGGCCGGTTGGCCGCCACCGCCAAGGGTCACCAACTGCCACCAGGCCAGAACGGCCATATTGCCCGCTACGGCGCTGACCAGTAGTAACACCACCATTCGGCCGCGACCGATGAGCATCTCGATGTTTGTGCCAACCACCCACAGACACCACATGTTGAACAGCAGGTGCATGGGTGTGGCGTGGAGCAAGGCCGCCGTGATGAAAAGATATGGCTTGTCGCCAGCGGCCGGCGCCCAGAAACCAAAGTCGATGACCAACTGGCTGGTACTGGTACCGGTCACGGTCGAGCTGGCCATTTGGGCCACGTAGGCCACCAGACACAGCCCAATCGCCGTCATAGTGGCCCAGGGCTTGGATTGGCTAATCGACACGCCCAGGACTGATTTTGCCGCTGGCCGGGCGGTTTGGGCTTGTCTAATGCAAGCCGGGCAGTGTACGCCCACGGCCGCCGGGGTTTGGCAAGGCGGGCAGACCCGGGCCCCGCAGCGCTGGCATTGAACGTAGGCGATGCGGTCGGGGTGGAAAGCGCAAACCGGCTGGCCGCCTTGGGTGGTCACGGGATGATGTCGACGGCCTCGATCATGACGTCATCAAGCGGCCTGTCGCGCCCGTCAGTTGGGCTAGAGGCGATTTTGTCCACTACCGCTTGCGAGGCTTCGTCGCTGACCTGACCAAAAATGGTGTGCTTGCCGAAAAGGTGCGGCGTTGGCCCCACCGTGATGAAGAACTGTGAGCCGTTGGTGCCGCGCCCGCCCCGCAGGCCGGCGTTGGCCATGGCCAAGACATAAGGCTGGGAGAAATTCAGCTGAGGATCAATTTCGTCATCAAAGTCGTAACCCGGGCCGCCGGTGCCGTTGCCCAAAGGGTCACCACCCTGAATCATAAAACCGCTAATGACACGGTGGAAAACGGTTCCTGGGAAAAGTGGACGCTCGGCCAGGAGACCTGTATCCGGATCGGTCCACGGCTTTGACCCGTCCGCCAGACCAACAAAGTTAGCGACCGTTTCGGGGGCCGAGGCTTCGAATAGTTCGAGATTGATTTCACCACTGGAGGTGTGAATTGTCGCTCGCATCAAACCATCCTCCCATGCCAACTGCTGCCTGGTTGACAAGTCGGGCCAACACCGCCAAGGCCAGGTTGTTCACCAGGCCTGGGACCGGTGAACTAGCATGGAGTCAGTTCCGGGCACTGGCGCCGGCCAGGGCCGAACTTTGGACCAAAGGAGGCCGCGATGGCTAGCAATGACAAAATAGCCGTTCAACTGTCCTCAACGGACTTCAAGCGCCTGGCCAGCGGCGCCCGTGAGGCCGTGGCTCAGGCAACCGAGCTGCTCAGGCAAAAGGCCGCGCCGCAGCTAGGAGCGGCCGTCGACTGGGCTTCGCCTAGAGCCCAGACAGCCTGGCATAAGGGCATGTCGGCGGCGGCACCGAAGGTGGCCGAGGCCGCAGCCATTTTGGGGCCAAAGGTTGACGACGCGCGCGATGTCATAGTCGAAAAGGCCCTGCCGGCCATAGTCGCAGCGGTCGACAACGCCGCCCGGGCGGCAGCTCAAGCGGTCGAACCGGCCAAACCCAAATCGCGCAAAGGCCGCAAACTCTTGGTTATCAGCGCCTTGCTGGCCGTCTTTGGCGCTGTTGTCTACGCCCTTTGGCGCCGCACCCAACCGCTAGAAGACCCCTGGGCAGAAGATGACTTCGAGTCCGGCGAAACCGCACCCGAAGAGAACCTGGCGGGCGCCGCTGGCGATGCCGCCGATGCCGTTGGCCAGGCCGCCGGTACAACGGTCAAAAAGGTGACCGAAGCGGCCAAAAAAGCCGCGGACGCCACCAAGAAGGCAGCCAAGCAACTAACCGAGCATGACAAGGCTGAGCCAGAAGAGGCCAAAGACGGCGAATAGCAAAGCCGCCGGTTTGGCCACAGCTCCATAGGGTTTGGAATTCAGCGCCCTAGGGCTTGGCCGATGCCGCCGACCAGGGTTGGGCAGGCAAACTCGAAGCCAGCCCGGGTCAAGGCGGCCGGGACGGCCCGCTGAGACGCTAGTAGCAGATCCGCAGCCGGGCCGGCAGCGGCGCGAACGGCCAGAGCCGGCGCCCATAGGCGGTTTGGCCTAGACAACTGCCGCGCCAGTTCCTCGACGACTTGGCTTTGGCGAGCCGGGTTGGGACCGGTGAAGTTGACAGGGCCCTCCAACTGCGAATTGGTTAGGGCGAAGTCGACCGCACGGCAGTGGTCAAGAAGACCGATCCAAGGCCAGAACATCTGGCCGCTACCCAAGCGGGCGGCCAGACCCTTTTGGGTCAACAGGATCAGCGGCTGCAAACCGCCAGTTTTGGCCAAAACCAGTCCGGTGCGGGCCAAAACCACCCGCGTCGAGGTCCGAGCCGCGTCGGTGGCCGCCTCCCATTTGGCACAAAGACCGGCCAAGAAACCCTGCCCGCGAGGTGAGTTTTCGGTCAATACCGTCTCGCCGGCGTCACCGTAGTAGCCAGTGGCCGAGGCGCTAATCCAGACCGCCGGCGGGTTTGGACTGCGTCCAATGGCACGGGCCAGGGCCGCGGTCGAATCGAGCCTGGAGGCGATGATCTGGTTTCGGTAGGCCTTGGTCCACCACGGCTTGGCTAGCGGGCTACCGTTGAGCGAGATCACCGCCTGGGCCCAGTCACAAGCCTGGTCGGGGACCTGGTCAAGCCCAGGTTGCCAAGGCCAAACCAAGGGGTCGGCATCGGCCGGGTTACCGCGCACCAGCCGGCCCACCTGATGCCCTAACTGTTCAAAGTGGCGGCGTAGCGCCGTGCCGATCAGGCCGGAAGCGCCGGTCAACAAGACCTTCATGGGGCACCATGCTAGGGGGCTGGCGAACAATTCCCGCCGGCCGCGGTCGCCCCCAGGCGGCGCTTTGGAACTTTGGGTTATTCGTAGCTGACTGCCTCCAGCACCGGCAGGCGGGCGGCTCGGGCAGCTGGCCACAATGCGGCCACCATGCCAACCAAGGCCGCCACAACTAAGAGCCCGGCCAGGGCACCCCAGTTGATGACCAGCGTGACCAGACCAATATCCGCAAAGACGGTGGGCAGGGCGGCGGCCAGTCCGGTGCCCAGCGCCAAGCCCAGCACGGTCCCAAAGACTGCGATCAAAACGCCCTCAATTACCGTGATTAGAGCCAATTGGCTCCGACCCAGACCAACTGCGCGCATTAGTCCAATCTCACGGGTACGTTCCATCACTGACAAGGCCAGGGTGTTGATAATGCCGAGCACCGCAATCACTACCGACAAGGCCAGCAGGGCGTAGATCATATTGAGCATCTGAGTGGCCTGGTTGGCGATGGAATCGGAAAACTCTGCCCGGTCCATAACCGTCAGGGTCAAATAAGGCTCGACAGCCTGATTGAGGGACTGGTGAACCAGGTCCAATGATGCGCCCGGTTCGAGTTTGACGGCGACTTGGGCCACCTGATTGATCTGTTCCCAGGCCACCGGGTCGAACAACGGTTCGATCAAATCCAGCGGCAGCATCACATCAATGCTTAAAGCCGGGGTGTCGAAAATCATGCCGATGGTCTGGTCGAGCTCAACCTCAAACGGGGTCTTGGGGGCCAGGACAAGTTTGATTGGGTCGCCCACCTTGAAACCGGCGCTGGCGGCGTAGGACTTCGAAACCGAGGCGGAGTCTGCCGCAGCTGCAATACTGCCTTCAAACTTGTCCAAAGTCAGGATGGCTTCCCAGGAGTCGTTGGGGCCGTTGCCCAACTCGATGTCTTCTAGCTCGCCCGTGTCGACCTGGGCTGGCACCCAGCCCAGCGGGTAGGCCTTGGCGCCGTCGGTCTGATCGATTTGTTTGATGGCGCCTAGCGGGACCGGGGCATAACTCAGGTCCTGAACCATGAAATCGGCGTTCATTTGGGAGTCGAGCAGATCGCCAATCGAAGCGTTGGTCGAGGCGGCCATGACGGTGGTGGCGCCAACCAGGGCCGTGCCGATTAGCAGGGCCGCAGCCGTGTTGGCGGTGCGGCGCGGGTTGCGCACAACGCCGCGCCGGGCCATCTTGCCAAAGGGCTTCAGCAGCACCACAAAGGGCCAGGCCAAGACTCGGGTCAGGGCCGGGGCCAGAGCCGGTGAGGCCGCCGTCAGGCCTAGCAACAATGCGGCCGCCCCAACGCCCAAAGCCGGTCCGCCATCGGTGCCTTGGCGCAAGGCCACAATCACCAAGACCAGGCCCACCACCATCAGGCCTAGCCCAATCCAGGAACGAACCTTATCCGAACGCTGGGTTTGAACCACGCCTTGGCGCATGGCGTCGACCGGCGGCACTTTTGAGGCCCGCCAGGCTGGTAGGGCCGCCGCCAAACAAGCCGTGGCTACACCCAGCACCACCGGGATGGCGATTCCGCCCAGTGTCACCGGCAGCGCGCCTGACAGAGTCATACCTATCGAGGTGAAAAAGCGTTTGATCAGTGTCAGCAGGCCAAAACCGCCGGCTAGTCCCAGCGCCGCACCAATTAGGCCAACAATGGCGGCCTGCCCCACAAACGAGGCGAAAACCTGGCGTGGGGAGGCCCCCAGCGCCCTAATAACAGCCGTCTCACGTTCTCGCTGCCGGGCCACCATGGCGAAAGTGTTGGCGATGATGAACGATCCAACGAACAGGGCGATAGCCGCGAAGACCAGCAAGAAGGTGTTAACGAAACCGAGAATCTGGTCGATCGACTGCTTCGAGGCGGCCCGCATGTCATCAGCCGGGATGGCCGCCACCCCAGCCGGCAGGACTGCCTTGACCGCCTTTGTGACCTGGTCGACTGAGTAGTCGCCTTGGGCCCAAATGGTCATCGATTCGGTTGTGCCGGCCGGGGCGAAGGCCGCCTGGGCCGCCTCCCTTGACAGGCCAACTAGCACCGCGCCGGCGAAGGCGGTCTCCTCGTCAGGCGCCAAGATTCCGGTGACGGTGACCTGCCTGGGTTCTTGCCCCAGCACCACGGTGGTGGTATCCCCTCTTGCCAAACCGGCTCGCTCGGCTGTGGCGGACTCTAAGACGATTTGGTTTTCGCCGGCAGGGTATTGGCCCTGAATCGACCAGTTGACGTAGGGTTCCTCGCCCGGATCGACAGCGAAGGCGGATGAGGGCGCCCCGCCCCCGGCCATACCGGCCGGATTGACCGGCTGCCCGTCCTTACCCAGTAGCACAATTGGCCCGCCCAGGTTGGCCCGAGTCCAGGCCACGCCTTCGACCTTGGCGACGTCTTGGGCCAATGAAAGGGGTACCTGCCCTTGGAGGACTCCTAGCGCGATATCGGGCACTTCTCCGGTATCGACGATGACGTAAATGTCGCCGTCGATTGACGTGGTAATGATCCCGTCGAAGGTGGAAGAAAGCATCGCCCGCATGGCGTAGGTGCCAGTGACGAACGACACGCCTAGTACTACCGCCAGGATCGACATCAAAAACCGGACCGGATGCAGGCGCACATCGCGCCAGGCCAAGCGCAGCATGTCAGGCTTCCTTGGTGGTGCTGGCCAGCTGGCCGTGGCCCGCGCCGGCCGCACCGGCCGCACCGGCCGCTTGGCTGGGCAGGCCATTGGTGTTGCCGTTGCCGTTACCAGCGGCCGCCAGGCGGATGGCGCGCAGGGCCACCTCAATTTCGTCTTGACTGGGGTGGGCCAATTCGCCAGCCACTTTTCCATCAGCCAGGAAGACGACTCGTTCGGCGTAAGCTGCCGCCGCCGCATCATGCGTCACCATTACCAGCGACTGGCCAAACTCGCGCCAGCACCGCTGCAACAGCCTCATGACCTCACGCGAAGTGGTTGAATCCAGGTTCCCTGTCGGTTCGTCGGCAAAGACAATCTCCGGCCGTGTCACCAAAGCCCGGGCGCAAGCCACCCTCTGCTGCTGACCACCAGATAGCTCGGCTGGTTTATGGGTCAACCGGTCGGATAAGCCCAATACCCCGGTAATGGTGTTAAGCCAAGTCTCTTCGACGCTACGGTGGGCCAATTCCAACGGCAAGGTGATGTTCTCCAACGCCGTCAGCGAGGCCACCAGATTGTAAGCCTGGAAGACAAAACCAATTTGGGTTCGTCGCAGTTTCGTCAGCGATCGTTCCGACATTCCCGAAATCATCTGGTCACCAAGCCGAACGGTGCCGGAAGTCGGTCGATCCAAACCGGCCATGCAGTGCATTAGGGTCGATTTACCAGAACCTGACGGCCCCATAATGGCCGTGAATTGGCCCCGGTCGAAATCCAGGTCAACGCCGCGTAGCGCCCTAACCGCGGCTTCGCCTTGGCCATAAACCTTGGTTAGACCGGCAGCGCTGGCCAGTACCTGCCGCTGGGAGACGGCTGGTGGACCGGAGGAGGTGAGGGCCGCATTTTCTATTGTGTTGTGGGACTGGTTTGCCATAACTGCCATTCTGGCGCCTCAGCTGTTGGCAAAGTGCCTGGCTCAACCCCTGGGTTTTCCCTGAATCGACCCTTAGTCGGCTCAGGGGATGGCACTGATCGACCTAGGGGACTGGTGTTCAACACCAGTCCCCTAGGCCACAGACGATGCTTGCCACCGCGTTTTCGCAGGTGGCGCTCGCGCCACCTTGCGTGCAACCCGGCCGGGGCGTGGTTATTCACCACGCCCCTAGTTGGGCCCTCCATGGCAAAGTGAACCTGGTTCCATTCAGTCAGGTGTGGTTGCGCCAATTTCTGACTCGCAGCATGGATCAGGCCAGGCCCTCGGTTTGGCCTACGCCAGTTCGCCGCTAGCCCCAGTCGGTTTGGGCAAAACCCCCAGCTGGGCTCGCCCTAGTGGAGTGTAAAGCGAGCGGCCGCCGCGGCCTTGACCCAGATCGGAACGCATCAACACAACCTCGCCAATGCTCCATTCAGGACCGCGGTAGATCGACATGGCCGTCATTACCTCTTCCAACACCTGGTCTCTGCCGCGGTCCCGGCGGCTGCGGCGGCTGCGGCGGGCAATGGTCAGGTGGGGCCGGTGGGTTGGGTTGTCCGGCCGCGGCTCAGGCCCAAGCCTGGTCAAGGCGGCCATCAGCCGGGTCAGCTCTTTGACCTGGCCGCCCAGGCCAATCCAGGCCGTAGTTCCCCTGAACCAACCAGAGCCCGACAGGTGAACGGTCATGGCTGCCAGCCCAGCCACAGCCTCGGCCAAGGCTCCTGCCAAAAGCTGCGCTGCGGCATCGGGCGCCTCCCCGTAAAAGGCCAAGGTGATATGCCAATTCTCCAGCGGAATGAGGGCGCGGCCGGCTTCAGGCAGATGCGGCGCCAAGGCTCCGGCCAGGTGGCTAGAGACCGGTTCAGGTAGCTCGGCCGCGGCGAATAGTCGCATGTGATTATTCTGGCCGCACCACCGAGCCCCGGTGTACTTGTCCGCGCCGGTTTGGCCAAACCGAGCGGGCCGCTTGGCTGGCGGCGGCCGCTAGCTGCTGGTGGCCTGGCGGCCCAACCAAAACGACTTGACACCGTCTTTGGCCGCCAGCTTGGCCTCGATCAACTTCTTCAGAATCTCATAGGGCACCGGCTTGTCCCACGGAATGCGCACAATAGCGGCGGTGTAGGACAGCCCGGCGGTATCTAGGTCGCCGGCCACCGCCTCAATGCCAAGATGCTCCGGGTCAACCAGGGAGAAATGGTTTTTGGCCGCATCGAAAGCCACAATATAGGTGCCGGCCACCGTAAAGGTCGGTTTGTTCCACTTGAATTCGGTCTTGACCTGCGGATACTGGTCGGTCACCCAATCCAAGACCTGGCACAACTTCTCGCGGTGCTCTGGGCTGTTGATCTTGGCCAAGAAGTCTTCAAACGTCTTCATTGCTCCAGCCTAATCTCAAGTCCGGTGCCCAGTTGACTGGCCAAATCAGGGCCGGGCGACAGCCGAATCAGAGGCTGTCACCAAAGTCCTGGCGGAATTTGGCCACCAAGGCATGCTGCCAGTCGCCAACCGGACGAAGCAGGCCGTAGAAGAAGCGCAGGATAGGCGGCTCTTCGATCCATTCCAGGCCGCCCACCAAGCGCCGGTTGGCGTAAAGCCAGTGGATCCGGTCAATGGCGTATTGGACCTGCGACAAGGTGAAGACCCGGCGGGGCAGGGCCAGGCGCAGCAACTCCATATGAGCCAGTGGCTCGGTGCCGTCCGGCTCGCGCTGCTCTGACAAGGTGCCGCGCTCCATGCCGCGCACACCAGAAGCCACGTAGACCGCTGCTGCGAGCGCACCCGATGGGTACTGACGCTGGTCAACATGGTCGAGGAAGCCGCGAGCGTCAATATGGGCGCCCAAGCCACCGGGCGGGGTAATGACTGGGATGCCGCGCTGGTCCATTTCGTCGACGAAATGCTCAATAAACAGTGGCCCTTGGTTGATCATGTCCTCATCGAGGGTCTCATCGAGACCGACTGTAATGGCCTCCATCTCGCGTACCGACATGCCGCCGTAGGTCAAAAAGCCTTCGAACATTGGCACCCAGGACCGCAGATCGGAATAGACCTCTTTTGAGTTGGTGCAGATACCGCCACCACGGCCAAAGCCCAGTTTGCGGGCTGAGAAGTAGATGATGTCGGCGCATTCGGCAATCGCCAAAGTAATGTCCGCCACTGACCAGTTGGCGAATTCCGGTTCGCGGGCCTTGATGAAGTGGAGGTTGTCCGCCAGCAAGGACGCGTCCAGCACCACTTTGATGCCGTGTTTAGAGCAAAGCTCATAGACGGCGCGGTAGTTGGCCAGCGAGACCGGCTGGCCGCCAATCAGGTTGGTGCCGGCTTCAACCCGGAAGAAGGGGATGTTCTCGGCGCCGCGTTCTTTGATCAGCGCTTCGAGTGCCGCCAGTTCGGTGTCGCCCTTAAACGGGTCCTGGCTGGTGACGGCCACGCCTTCAGGCCCGAGCAGCTCGACCAATTCGCCGCCGCAGGCAGTCACATGCGCCTTCATAGTGGTGAAGTGGTAGTTCATCGGCACTACCGAACCTTCTTCGACATAGGCCCGGGACAGAATATGCTCGGCCGCCCGGCCCTGGTGGCAGGGCAGGAAGTACTCCATGCCAAAGAACTCTTGGAGTTTGGCATGCAAGCGGGTGAATGTGGCCGAGCCAGCATAGGCGTCGTCGGCCACTAACATGGCCGCCTGTTGGTTGTCAGACATGGCGTTGACGCCTGAATCGGTCAACATGTCTAGGAAGACATCCTTGTTTTCCAGCAGGAACGTGTTGTAGCCAGCTCCTTCGATGGCCTTCAACCGGTCCTCAACCGGCAGCAGGGTCAGTTTCTGGATGATTCGAACTTTGTGCATTTCCAGCGGAAACTTCTGGCCGGAAAAATATGCCACCTTTGCCACGGGAGTAGTCCTTCCCTCGGGTCTTAGGGTCAACTGGGACAGCCCACATGGTAGACGCTTGGGGGCCGCCTTGGGCCGGGGCGGCCAATTTGGGTCTTGGTTTGGTCTGGCCTTCGGCCCGATGCCGCCTCGCCAGCCCGGTGGCTCGCGTCCTTAGTCAGGCGGCGAGCTGCCCCAACGCGATAACCCGAACACCGTCCTTGCGTCTATAGCTGGTTGCGCCGGCCGTGATGATGTTCAGCGAAGCGACCCGAGACCATTTGTCCGGGGTCAGTCGATTGCGCAGTCGCAGCAAATTGGTTGCAGCCTGATCAATAGCCCACTGCCCCCCAAGCTTGATTTCACATGCTGCCCAGGTGCCATCCGGGCGCTCGATCACAGTGTCGACCTCCAGGCCTTCGGCGTCGCGGTAGTGGAAAACCCGTGAGTTGATCGTGTCAGCGTAAGCTCGCAGATCACGAACTGCCAGTGACTCGAAAAACAGGCCCAGGGTCTCTACATCGTCCAATAGAGTCCCTGGAGTGACTCGAAGCGCGGCGGCGCCAATTGAAGGATCAACAAAGTGCCACCTTGGCTTAACCCGTTGGGCAATGGAGGACCGCAAATGGACCGGCCAGGCCGGTAACTCGTCAAGCACGTAGATCTGTGTCAACTGGTCGAGGTATTTCCTAACTGTCTGCGCCGTGGGTCCCCTTTCGCCAATCTGCGCCTCGGCGGCCAACTTGGTCAGCGACACTTCCGTTGCCGTGTTTCGGGCTAACGCCCTGATCAAGGCGGTTATTCTGACCGGATCAGGCGCAGAGTCAAGGGCTTGCAGGTCTACGCTCGACAGGTTCTCTACGTAGTCGACCAAAGCATCAGAAGCGGTCGCGGCCGACTGGTCGACCAACCCAGGCCAACCCCCCCGAACGATCAGCTCCGCATATTCGGCCACAGTCGGTCCACCGATGGCCCCTGAATCCCATTCGCCCCACAACGACGCCAACTTGACCTTTCCGCTCGATTCGCCACTTTCCGCCAGCGCCATCGGGCGCAATGTCATTCGGGCGATTCGCCCGGCACCACTGTGCCTGGTCAAGTCATCACTGGGAGCCGCCGACCCCGTCAGGATGAATTGACCCTTAGCCTGCCGGCTGTCAATTTCGTGCCTAATGGAGTTCCAGACATCTGGCACCAACTGCCATTCGTCGATCAAACGAGGCGCTTCGCCTTCGAGCACCGCACCTGGCTCCACCTGGGCCAGCTGGCGTGGACCAGATTCGTCTAGCCGGACAAAGCTCTTTGCATGCTTCAGTGCCGTGGTCGTTTTGCCGACTTGACGCGCCCCGCGGAGTAGAACGCCACCAGAAGACCGGAGCTTGTTTTCGAGCCGCTGGTCGATCAGACGCGGGCGATAGCTTGGCATTGTTACACCATACTCTCCAGTCACGGTTTTAGAGGCATATGGTTCAGCGTTTTAGAGGTTTTCTGATCATTGTTTTGGGGCTCTGCTTGACTTTGACCAGCGTTTACATCTCACTCAGGTTGGATCTGCGCCTGTCGATTTGCCTCCCGTCCGATGCCGCCTGGCCAGGCCGGTGGCACCCAGCCCGCTAGCATGACATCAAGTAGTCGACGCCGGCTATCGCTAAGTCCTGAAGCGAGGCAGTATGCGAGTCCAAGCATTCGATGGGTTTTGGCAGATCGGCCTGGTGGCACGCCATTTCCTGGTCAACGTCTACCTGGTCGAAGGCGACGATAGTTTGACTCTGGTCGACACCGGTTATGGACTGGCCGCTGCGGGCATCTTTGACCAGGCCAAACGATTGGGAAAACCGATCAACCGAATCGCGCTGACCCACGGTCACCGTGACCACGCTGGCGGTGTCGACAAGATGAAGGCCGCCCGGCCTGGCTTGGAGCTGGTCTGCTCCGAACGCGACTGAGGTTACGTTGGTTTTGGCCTGTTTTTTGTGGCCTGTTCAGGGCCTATGGGCAATGACTTCGGCTGAAGTGTTGCCAGGGATACGGCGTGCCGCATCCAGCATGTGACCCGAA
>WQXJ01000026.1 GCA_009784895.1 Micrococcales bacterium
AGCACCACCTGTTGATATGCACGACCTGCCAGCCCTGGTACACTCGACCCACCAACCCGGTTCTCCACGCGAGGCCGGGTTTTTCTTGCCTCCAAGGGCTGCTCAGCTTTGCTTCAAAAGCTTCCCTGCGCTCACTCCTGGAGGAATCACACCTCTGGCTGACGAGGTTGCAGCACCGTGGTGCAGGCCCTTGTTTGCTCGTCAGCAAGAAGTGTGTCCCCTCTGGATTACTGGTGCTGGCGGTTGGGTGTGGGCTGATCTCCGTGGCAGGGACGCAAGGGTTGCAGGTCTGAAATCTTGGTGTGCAGGTTGCAGGCTGCATTTGCGGGGTGCGAGTGGTGCGGGGATTCTTCCGGGCTATTGGCGCCACCGTTGGAGGCGGCTGCGCACCTAGAGTTGAGGACTACCCAGAGCGGAAGGAGCTGTCGGTGCCAGATGTGTCGCTGATCGTGCTGGCGGATCGCTACGTGGCGCTCAAGGCTGAGATCGCCGCAGAGTTCCGGCAGCGGCAGCTTGCGTCGCGGTTCGGATCGAATGGCGATGCCGGTTATCTGGATGAGGGCAAACGGGATGCGCGCAAGGCTGCGGCGGATCAACTTTGCGCTGGTGTGTCCTACGGGACATTGGAGAAGGTGGCGTGGCTCATGGAGACGTTCAGGAACGAAGAACGGCCACTTGCGAGGAAAGCTTCACGGGACGCGCTCTTAGCCATTGAAGACGGAGGGGCGGTAGCCGTTCCGTATCAGCGGGCACACGCCACAGCGGTGATCGAGGACTTGGAGACCAGGCTGGCCGATCCGGAAGAAGACCCACTGGTTCTGGTGTTGATCGAACACAAACTGAAGCTACTGCGCAATCTTCAAGAACGGCGGACTCCTCCTGGCCGCCTGGATAGCGCTGCCCGTACTGTGGTGAGGCAGATCAAAGACTTCCGGCGTTACGAAGCTAGTTCTGGTAGGCCTGGTGACCTGTGAATCAAACCGAGCGTCTTGGCTTGATCCCCTCGTGTCGCCCTGCCATCATTGAATGCAAGCGCCTGACCTGCTCTATTAGCTGAACATGGGCGGTGGCGCAAATCCGAATCACCAGGTGGCACGGCAGCGGCGAGTTAGCGACACCGTGGGTCCTCGGTCGTTACGTTTACGCCACCACAGAACGTCACAAATCGGGCGCAAAGGCGCGTTCCAGAATGCTAGCCGTGGCAGGATTGACCATCTCATTGCGACGGATGTAGTGCTTCACGGTGATCCTGGGATCGGTGTGGCCCAACAGCTCAGCCGCTAAATCCACGCTGGCGGACTCGTTGACCGCTGTGGCAACTGTGCGGCGAAACATGTGTGGTGTAACGCCCTCAATGCCTGCCATATCCAGGACGTGCCGCAGCTGACGGCGCACGTTGTTGGGGGTCAGCGGCGTTCCGTTGCGGGATGAAAACACCAAGGCGTCAGGTGACTCATCTTCCAATACTGCAAGCCGGAACTTGACTGCTGCTGCGGTGAAACTGGGGATGGCAACTGTACGGCGTGACTTGGCGGTCTTGGGATGATCCTGCCGGTGGGGCGGTTCGCCGCGTAGCGTGATGATGGTGCCTCGGATCGAGATCGAAGGGATTGGGCTTTCTGCGTCGACGTCGCGGCGTCTGATAGCAAGAACCTCACCGATGCGGGCTGAGGTGCCGAGCATGACTTCGAGGATGGCCGAGAGTTGGCCGTCTGGCTTTGGTCCTGTGGGGACTATTCCGGTTTCCCAGAACCTGACAGCCAGGCGGATGGAGTTAACCTCCTGCGGTGTCAAGGCGTCTGGGCAGTGTGGAGGCTTGTGGAGCTTAGCGATACCGTCCATTGGGTTGCGGGCGATGATCTCATGCCTGACGGCCAACCCAAACACCAGGCGCAGCACAACCTTGGCCTGCCTGGCTCGGTTGTAGCTGCGTTTGGCCAGTTGCTTGATGAAGTGGTCACAACGAGCCACACCGATTTCCCGCAACGTCAGGTTCGCGAACGCCGGAAGTACCAGTTGACACATGTGGGAGATGTAGCGTTCGCGGGTCTGGCGGGCTAGACGGTCTTCCAGCTCCATGTCGGCCCGCCAGTAAGCGACAAGTTGAGCGAACGGCGAGTCAGCAGTCAAATCTCCGGTGCCAGGCTTGAACTCGAACCTGCCGGCCAGTTTGGCTTTGAGTGCCTCTTCAGCGGCACGCTTGGTTGTGGCGGTGGACTGTACGTCACGGCAGACTCCGTCCCAGTCGCGGAACTGGGTTCGGACTGTCACTTTCCCCGAGGCAGTCTTGTCGAAGCGAATGTCTCCGTGGGTTCCGATGGGCAGACGGCGGCGGCTCATTGCAGCTCACCTCCAGCCATGCGCTCGTCGCCACGCCGGGTTGCCATCCAGGTCTGGATGTCTGACACGGCGAACCTTAAGTGTTTGCCGAACCTGTGCGCGACAGGTCCTTTACCGTGAGTGCGCCAGTCGTAGATGGTTGACACGGGGATACCCAGAACCGTGGACAGCTCAGCGGTGGTCAACATCGGTTCAAGCCCGAACAGGGCGGTCTTGTGCGGGTAGGCAGTGTTCATGCCAGGTAGGTGCGCAGAGTCTCCCAGGAGCATCCTCAGCCATCGCTGCACGCGGTTCTGGGATGGTTCAATTCCGGGGTAATTCCAGGGCCTGCTCATATTTCCGTTACCTCTCAGGTTACGGAAACCGCCTCTAGCCAGGCATTACGTCAATAAATTTGTCGGGCTGGCGGGATTTGAACCCACGACCCCTTGACCCCCAGTCAAGTGCGCTACCAAACTGCGCCACAGCCCGTACAGGTTAGTGAGGCTCGACAGCCGAGTTTACTCGGGCTGCCGAGCTGAGCGGTCTACGAGCTGTAGTAATACAGCCCGTGGATTCATGTCAGCCCTGGCGGGCCTACACCCGTGGAATCCTACATCATGACAAACCTCGGACTCGCGGTTGAAAGGGGTATTGGCGGAGGTCCGGCGGCGACTGGGACAAGCGCCAGGTAACGGGCAGACGGACGAGTCTGGGCCCGAGGCGAAATCACGGCTGGAGAGGCTAGACGATGGTTAGGGTTACCGTCGAGCCTTTGCGCGCGGACGTGCCTGGCGATGGGTTCTGTTGCTGGACACGGTGGAGAATGTCCAGGCCCGGGACGTGTCGTTGAACCACGAAACCCAAGGCCTCGAGCTCGGACTTGGCGTCGTTGTAGTTCTTGCCGACCAAATCTGGCACCGTCACGAAGGGCATCCCGGTCGAAATCACCACGCCCACAGATTGGCCCCTGAACGAATCCGCCCCGGCCGCCGGGTCTTGCGAGATGATCAGCCCTTCTGGCACCGTCTCAGACGAAGCCTCGGAATCCTTGGTCACCGTCAAGTCAAACGGGTCAGCCAAGGCCTGGGCGTCCTCCAAGCTCAGGCCCGTCAGCTTGGGCACCACCACCGGTTCGGGCCCCTTCGACACTGTCAGTTTGATGGTCTGGTTATGCGGCACCGTTTCGCCGCCCTCCGGTTCGACCGCCAGCACCAAGCCAGCAGCCACCGCAGTGTCAAAGACCTCGTCCACCTGGATCTCGCCGTCCAGGCCGGCCTCGGCCAGCAACAACTTGGCCGCCTCGAGCTCGACCCCGATCAGGCCTTCGGCCGGGATTGTGGCCGGCTCGATTCCCATAGACACCTCCAGGCGCACCACCGTGCGCTTGGCCACTTTGACTCCGGCGGCCGGGGTCGACCGGATGACGGTGCCGTCCGCGACCGTGTCGTCGAAGACCTCGGTCACCCGGGCCTCCAGATCCACCCGCTGGAGCGCTTGTTCGGCGTTCTGCCTGGTCAATCCGACCAGAGTCGGCACCGCTACCTTTTCACCGGGCCCAAGCAGGAAGTACCATGCGGCCGTCCCGCCGCCGCCCAGCAGCGCCAAGATGCCCAAGGCCACGAAGAAGCGCAGCACCGGCCGGGACCGCCGGCGTTTGCCTGCCGCCTCATCGTCGGATTTGTCTTCCCCAGCGCGCCCAGCCCCGCCAGGCGGCAGCGTCGCCAGTGGCAACGCCCTGGTACCGCCAGTGGTGTCGTTTTTGGCGTTGGCCAGGGTATCGGCGGTCTCACCTTGGTTGTCCGATGCCGCCGCATCAGTCTCAACCTCAGCTTCACCTTCAGCTTTGTCAACCTCGGCGGAATCCTCCTGCTCAGCCACCGCGAAAGGCGGAGGTGAAGCCGAACGCGAGGCCACGTCATCGGCCAAATCGCGCCGCACCTTACGCAGCGCCCGCAGCGCCGCGGCCGCATCCTCTGGCCGGTCCTTCGGGTCTTTGGCGCTAAACGACGCCACCAGCTCGTCAATTTCAGCCGGCAACCAGTCGACCACCGTTGAAGGCACCGGGAAATCGGAGTGAACGTGGGCGAAAGCCACCTGGATGGGAGCCTCGGCCGTGAAGGGCTGGCGGCCGGTCAGCAGCTCAAATAGCACCACGGCGGCGGCGTAGACGTCAGAGCGGGCGTCGGCTGTGCCTTGGGCCACCAGCTCGGGGGAGAGGTAGGCCACCGTGCCCAAAACCACCCCGGAAGAGGCCGCCGTCACCTCGCTGACCGCCCGGGCCAAACCGAAATCCGCCACTTTGACCTGGCCGGTTTTCGATATCAGGATGTTTTCCGGTTTGACATCGCGGTGGACAAAACCGGCGCTGTGGGCCACCGCCAGGGCGTCTAGCACTTGGGCCATGAAATCCAGAGCCTTGCCGACCGGCGGCAGGCCGGAGCCTTGCATCATGGTGCGCAGGTTGGAGCCTTCGACCAGTTCCATCACCAGGTAGGGCGCTTCGTTGTAGCTGCCCTGGTCGTAGACCGCCACTATGCACGGGTGGATCAGTTTGGCCGCCGCCCGGGCTTCGCGCCTGAAACGGTCAATGAACTCTTGGCCTTCGGCCAGGTGGGGGTGCAGCACTTTGACCGCCACTTCGCGGTCTAGGCGCTGGTCGTGGGCTCGGTAGACGGTGGCCATGCCGCCGCGCGCCAGGCGCGAGATGACCCGGTAGCGCCCATCAACGGTGGCGCCAATCAGCGGGTCTTGGGTGGTCGGTGGCACGGGGGCGATTTTACGCAACCCGGCGGGCCAATGGCTTACCGGCGCGCAGCAGGGCCGGACTCAGACCCGGCGGTTGACCACTTCGAGGGCCACCTTAGCCAGCCGGTCCTTGTCCGCCTGTTCTAGCCTGGCCCGCTCCAACGCCTCAAACGCCTGGTTGGCCTTGGCTTGGATAAGCGCCTCGTGAGCTTGAAGGGCGCCAGAAGAGATGATCAAGCCCCGCAGGTACAAAACGCGCTCATCAGCCAACGGCGCGTCGCCCCGCTGCAAAGCCCGGATGAAGGCCTCCCGATTCCTCGGATCGAGCCGTTGTAGGGTCAGGCCAACCAGAACCGTGCGTTTGCCCTCCAGCAGGTCGCCACCAGCAGGTCTGCCGGTCTCGGCCGGATCGCCGGTGGCGCCAAGCTGTTCGTCACGCAGATGCGAAGCCTCGCCCAATGGCAGGCCAAAGTCCAACATGACTTGGCAGTCTTCGAAACTGGCGCCGGCCGCCGCCGCGCCCAGGCCCAACGGCGTAGCTGCCGCGTAGCGAGACGACCTCAGCCGCACCACCTCCAGGGCCTGCTCGACTAGCTCATCTGGCGCCGGCATGTCAGCCAAGCGTGACCCGACCAACTCCAAATACTGGCCCAACACGACCTCCCAGCGGGTGGTCTCGTGCAGGCCAATCATGTATTCGCGGCGTTTGGCCGCGCTGACTCGGCTGACTGCCACGTGCAAGTAGCGTTCGGCTGAGAGCAGCCCAAAGTCACCAGTCACCAGGGCCAGCGACCTGCCGAAATGGACCGGGTCTCCGAGCCAGCCCTCTGCTCGGTGGCGCTTTTCTAGGTGTTTGGCGATCGCGTCCCGGCCGCGGCGGGTGTCGGCTCGGTCAACCAGGTCACCGTGGACCTGAGCGGAGTCATGAAAAATCTCCAGGGTTGCGGCCAGCAGGGCCAGATCCTGCAGGCTCATGGCCTCCGGTGACCGCCCGCCGCCGTGCGCCTGGTAGGCGGCGTGGATCAGGCGGGTGCGCAGCATTTTGCCGCCGGACCCGGCATATCTGCCTATCTCGGTCAAGATGGCAAACCCCGGCCCGGCGCCCTGGTGCTGCTCCCGGTTGGTGCCTCGCACACCTTCGCGGGCTTGTCCAACCAGCTCTAAGAACTGGGCTGGATCCGGGGGGGTATCCACCCGTCCAGCCTAGTGTGATGGGCTCATGGCGGCGGGTTTTGCCGCCAGCCGGGTATCTTTGGTCGCGATGAGTCCAAGTTTCCTTGACGCCCTGGCTAGCGGCGCACCGACTTTGTCTTTTGAGTTTTTCCCGCCCAGGGACGATGCCGGCGCCTTGGCCTTGGCCAAACAGGTCGCCTCCCTTGAGGCTCTGGCGCCCGATTTCGTCTCGGTGACTTATGGCGCTGGTGGTGGCCAGCATGACCACCGCCAGCGTTCAGTTGAGACGACCTTGTCGCTGGGGCAGATGACGGCGGCGCCGCGGCTAGCTCATATCGCCTTGGCCGGCCACGTTCGTGATGAGCTGGAGGCGCTGGTCGATCAGTTCTTGCAGGCCAAGGTGGCCGGCCTAATGGCGCTGCGCGGCGACCCGCCCGGTGGGCCGGGCCAACCCTGGGTGGCTCATGGAGGAGGTTTGACCTACGCCTGCGAGCTGGTGGCGATTATCCGCCAGCGGACCGACCTGCCCATCGGGGTGGCGGCCTTCCCCTACGGTCATCCCACCGCGCCGTCGCTTGAGTTCGACACCGAGGTTATGCGCATCAAACGGGCGGCCGGCGCCAACTTTGCCATCACCCAAGTGCTATTCGAGGCCCAGGCTTACGGTCGCATGGTTGAGCGCCTGGCCAAAGCTGGCGTTGGGATGCCGGTGATACCCGGCATCATGCCAATCACGCCGAAGTCATCAGTGGCCAAGCTGGAGCTGTTCTCCGGCGCGCGGCTGCCTACCAAGCTCAGGTCAGGGCTGGAGGCGGCGGCTGGCGATCTAGGGGCGACCAAGCAGGTCGGCGTCGAATGGTCAGCCCATTTGGTCGAGGATCTGCTGGCAGCAGGCGCGCCGGGGGTGCATTTCTACACGCTGAACTCTGCCTCCATCACAGCGCCGATTTGCCACCAAGCCGGTCTGGGGCCCAAGCGCCGATAATTGGTCGTCCACAGGCGGTGGTGCGGTCGGCCGGCATCGGCGCCAGGCTGGGGCCATGACAGTGCCCATCGTCCGCCAAGCCAGCGGCCCCGACGTCATCGCCTCCGTGCCTTATCACCTCGGTTTCATGCCAACCAACTCCCTGGTGGTGATCTCGCTCAAACCCCCGCGCGGCCGTCTGGGCATGATCAGCCGCTTTGACCTTGAGCCGGCCAGACAAGCCACCAACGGCGGGCAGGTGGCGACCCAAATCGCCTCCTACATCAAGGCTGAAGGCGGCACCGGGGCTTTTGTCATCCGCTTTGTCGATACCGCCACTTTGCCGGCCCGCCATGACTTGGCGGTCAGCCAGATGGTCAAGGTGCTGCGGCGAGAGCTGGACCGGATCATTTGCTGGGATGTGGCCGGCGATGCAATGACCGAATTGGATTCCGAAACCCTAACCGAGGTGGGTCCGGTCCACGCCGTCGAGGAACTGACTGGTACGCGCACTGCCGCCACTATGACCTCAATCGGCGCCACCTACCGGTCCAGCCGGGCGGAGCTGGCGGACTTGCCCAAGGTCGAGTGGAGTCAAGCCTGCAAGGCAATGCGGGCTGAAACCAGAGCCCGTGATGCCCGTCTGGAGGCGAGCCCGGCCCAGCTAACCCTCTGGCGCCAAGACAAAATCAGCCTGTGGCACGGCTGGTTGGAGCGCCTTGTCGCGGCGGGTGAAACCCTCGACCAAATCGAGGTGCCGCCCAATCTACTGGGGCAACTGGCCGCCCTACTGGAGGACTCGGCTGGGCGCGACGCGGTTGTGATTATGCTGGCCACAGGCCGCGACCCCGGTGTTGGCGACCTTAACCCGAAGCTCTTGAGCGAAAGGGTCGAACGCGCCATCACCGGTGCCATTGCCAACCCGGCCTACCGAACCAATGAGCGATATGCCGAAGTGGCGCCCAGGCTGCTCCGGCTGATGCTGGCCCACCAGGCCAAGGACCGGCGCGGGCCAGGTTTCGCTGTGATGGCCTGGGACGCCTGGTGGCATTCAGACGGCGCTCGGGCCGAGGTGCTGGCCCGCGCCGCCATGGGCTGCTCGACGGCGCCACTGCTGGCCATGATTGTGCTGGATTTGACCAACAGCGGCATCCTGCCGCAGGTTGTCCGGCTGGGCCGGGCCGGGAAAGGAGGGAAAGCGAGGAAGGCCAGCTAGCACTGCTAACCTAGCCCAGGTGAGTCAACTACTGAGTCCGCTTGACGCCTTCCACCGAGAAGACGGCGCCGTCCTGATCGATTTTGCCGGCTGGCGGCTACCGGCGCGTTTCGGTTCCGACCTGGCTGAACACCGCGCGGTGCGCACCGGGGCCGGGCTTTTCGACCTGTCCCATATGGCGCAAATCGACATTAGCGGCCACGGCGCGGGTGAGGGCCTTGATTATGCCCTGATGGGTAAGCCCTCGGCCATGGTGCTGGGCCGGGCTTCCTATTCGATGCTGCTAACCGAACAGGGCACAGTCATCGATGACCTGATCGTCTACCGCCTGGCAGATAACCGCTACTTCATTATTGCCAACGCCGCCAACCGCCAGGTCGTAGTAAGAGAGCTGACCCAGCGTCTGGACCACTTTGGCCTCAAGCCGGCCGATCTGACCCCGGGACGCGCCCTGGTGGCGGTTCAAGGCCCCGGTTCGCTGGCCATAATGCAGGCGGCTGGTTTCGACCATGCCGCCGCTTTGGGTTACTACCGGGCGGTCGAATCAGTTTTCGAAGGCACCGAAGTTGTACTGGCAAGGACCGGTTACACCGGCGAAAACGGCTTCGAAGTGGCCCTGCCGGCCCCAGCGGCCCCAGCCTTGTGGCAGGCGCTAGTCCAAGCCGGCCAGTCAGACCTGGTCAAATGCGGTCTGGCCTGCCGCGACTCGCTCAGGCTAGAAGCCGGTATGCCGCTATACGGCCACGAACTCGACCTTGAAACAACGCCAATCGAAGCCGGGCAAGGTTGGCTGCTGCGCCAAGACAAAGGCGAATACGTTGGCGGCGCGGCCCTGGCCGCGGCAAAACCAACCAAACACCTTGTTGGGCTGGTCGGCCAAGGACGGCGGGCGGCCCGCGAAGGCAGCGCCGTTCTAACTAACGGCCAGGTCGTGGGCCGGGTCACCTCCGGGGCGCTGTCACCCACCTTGGGTTACCCCATCGCCATGGCCTTCATTGCCGGCGAGCAGCCCAACCCCGGCGACAGCTACCAAATAGACATCCGCGGCCACCAGGCCCAATACGAAGTCGTCAAACTGCCGTTCTACACCAAGGAGAAGCCGTGAGCGTGCCACAGACCTACCGCTACACCAAGGACCACGAATGGATCGACGACCCGACCGGCGCCAGCGCCAAAGTCGGTATCACCGACTTCGCTGCCAACGCCCTGGGTGACATTGTCTTCGTCGACCTGCCGCAGGTCGGCGATGAAGTCGCGGCCGGCACCCAGTGCGGCGAAATCGAGTCGACCAAATCGGTCAGTTCACTCTTCGCGCCGGTCAGCGGCAGTGTCACGGCCGTCAACGAGGCTGTCATAGACGCCCCAGAACTGGTCAACGAGGCCCCCTTTGGCGACGGCTGGCTCTATCAACTGGCGCCGGACGGCTCCACCGGTGCGGACCTGCTGGACGCGGCGGCCTATGAGGCCACGCTGGCCGAGGCCGAAGACTGACCATGGCCGCCCCGCCCAACTCAGCGCCGAATACTGCAACCGACGCTTTCGCCCCGCGCCACCTAGGTTTGGACCAAGGCGCGCGTGAATTGATCCGTAAACGCCTGGGGCTTGAGGCCGTCCAGTCGATTGTGCATCAGGCTCTACCCAGGGACCTGTTGCAAGACGCCCCTGATATGGGCCAGCCTCTAACACCGGATCAGGCGCTGGCCCAGTTGCGCCAGCTGGCCGCCCGCAACCACCCGGCCAAGTCAATGATTGGCCTGGGTTACTACGGCACCGCCACACCGGCCGTGATCCAACGTTGCGTGCTCGAAGACCCCTCCTGGTACACCGCCTACACGCCCTACCAACCGGAAATCTCCCAAGGCCGGCTCGAAGCGCTATTCGTTTTTCAAACCATGATCAGCGAGCTAACCGGTCTACCCATCGCCAACGCCTCGCTCCTAGATGAAGGCTCGGCCGCGGCCGAGGCGATGACCTTGTGCGGCCGGGTCGACCGTGGCCGCCGGCCCCGTTTTGCCGTCGACTCAGATGTGTTCCCGCAGGTCATGGCGGTACTCGAAACCAGGGCCGGACCTTTGGGTTTCGAGCTGGTCAGCTTTGACCCTGTCACCGAGGCTTTGCCGGGTGACATTTGCGGCGCTCTGGTCCAATACCAGGGCACCTCCGGCCGGTTGGTTGACCTCGAACCGCTGGCGCAGGCCGCCCACCAGGACGGAGCCTTGCTGGTAGTGGCGGCTGATCCGTTGGCTTTGACGCTGCTTCGACCACCCGGCCAAGCTGGCGCCGATGTTTGTATCGGTTCGACCCAGCGTTTCGGTGTGCCAATGGGTTACGGCGGGCCGCACGCCGCCTATATGTCGGTGCGCCAGGATTTGGTGCGCCAGCTGCCCGGCCGGCTAGTTGGGCTGGCGGCCGATGCCGAAGGCCAGCCGGCTTATCGCCTCGCCTTGGTCACGCGCGAGCAGCATATTCGCCGCGAAAAGGCGACCTCGAATATCTGCACCGCCCAGGTGTTGCTCGCCGTCATCGCGGCCATGTACGGGGTCTGGCATGGGCCAGAAGGGCTCAAACGGATCGCCACTGAGGTCCACGCCAAGGCGACTGGTCTGGCCAGGGCGCTGGCCGGCATCGGCCACAAACCGACTAACCCAAGCTACTTCGACACCCTGCGTCTGAGGCTGCCTGGCAAAGCCAAAGCCGTCCGGGCGGCGGCTCGGCAACGTGGTCTGGCCGTCTGGGCAGCCGACGAAGACACCGTCCTGGTTTCGGTCGACGAAACCACTTCATTGGAGGATCTGGCCGTGGTGGTGGGCGCGGTGGGGCAGGCTCTGGTTTTGCCAACGCCTCTTGACCTGGACCTCGATGTGTCAGAGCTAAGCAGTGAAGGCCTGGCCGGGGTGCCGGCCGGGTTGCGGCGCCAAGGCCAGTTCATGCAGGAGCCGGTTTTCGCCGCCCATCGCACCGAACTAGCCATGATGCGTTACCTCAAGTCGCTGGCAGATAAGGACTACGCCTTGGACCGCGGCATGATCCCGTTGGGGTCATGCACTATGAAACTGAGCTCGGCCGTCGAAATGGCGGCGGTGACCTGGCCCCAGTTCGCCCAACTGCACCCCTTTGGGCCGGTTGAGGACGCTCAAGGCACCCTTGAGGTGATGCGCCAACTTAGTGCCGACCTACTGAGGCTAACCGGTTACGACGCGCTGTCGTTGCAGCCCAACGCCGGTTCGCAAGGCGAGTTGGCCGGCTTGCTGGCAATTCGCCGCTACCAGCTGGACTGTGGCGAGGATCGGCCGGTTTGCCTGATCCCAATTTCTGCCCACGGCACCAATGCGGCCTCAGCCGTGCTGGCCGGTTTTGAAGTGGTCGGTGTGGCGACAGACTCTTCCGGAGACATTTCGTTTGACGACCTGAAGGCCAAACTGGTGGCGCATGACGGCCGGGTCGGCGCCATTATGCTGACCTATCCCTCAACCCATGGCGTCTACGAAGCCGGTGTTGGTCAGGTCTGCGACATGGTGCACCGGGCCGGTGGGCAGGTTTACATCGACGGCGCCAACTTCAACGCCCTGGTCGGTTGGGCCAAGGCCGGGCATTTTGGCGGCGACGTTTCCCATCTGAATCTGCACAAGACCTTCGCCATCCCTCATGGTGGCGGCGGCCCCGGGGTTGGCCCAGTGGCGGCCAAAGCCCACCTGGCGCCCTATTTGCCTGGACACAGCCTGGTCGATGTGTCGCTGGGCGGGGCGCCGCCGTCGTTGACATTCGGGGCGGTGGCGGCCTCGCCTTTCGGCTCGCCCTTGGTACTGCCTATCAGCTGGGCTTATATCAAGATGATGGGCGCAGCCGGTATGCGCCAAGCCACTGAGGACGCGGTTTTGGCAGCCAACTACGTCGCGGCCGAGCTGGAGGACAACTACCCGGTGCTCTATCGCGGGCCGGGCGGTTGGGTGGCCCATGAATGCCTGCTTGACCTGCGAGAAATGACCAAGCGCACTGGAGTGACGGCCGAGGACGTAGCCAAGCGCCTAATGGACTATGGCTTCCACGCGCCCACAATGGCCTTTCCGGTGGCCGGCTGTCTGATGGTCGAGCCAACCGAATCGGAGAACCTGGGGGAGTTAGACCGGTTTATTGCGGCGATGTTGGCCATCGCTGGGGAGGTTGAAGCAGTGGCCGATGCCGGCGCGTCAGTCGCAGAATCGGTCTTGCGTCGTTCGCCCCACACCGCCGCGGTGGTCTGCGCCGACGAATGGTCCAGGCCCTACCCGCGCTCCTTGGCCGCCTACCCTGCGGGGCAGGTCGACGGCAAGTACTGGCCGCCGGTGGGGCGGGTCGACTCAGCCCTGGGCGACCGCAACCTGATCGCCCGCATGTCGACCTAGCGCCCGAGTTTGACACCGGGCCCAGGAGTGCGGCATCGGCCGGGGGAAAGGGCTATTCGTGGTCGGCGTGGTGGACCAGGCGGCTGGCGTAGAGCCGGGTCTCAGAGCGGTTCATGAAGAATTTGCCCAATTCAGCTGTGATGGTGGGTATGACCGAAAGCCCAATCACGATCAGCCAATGGTCCAAGCCCAGCGTGGTCAAACCAAAGTGCACACCAACCGGCCCAATCAGCACAAACAGGCCAAAGAGCGCAATCATCGACAGGGCGGAATAGCTCAGCCGCGGGTTGTCCAACAAAGTCCGCCTGAAGATCGAACGGCGCGATCGCACAGTGTAGATATGCAGAATCGAGGTCCAGCCAACCACCAGGAAGCACATGGTCTGGCCCAGCTTCTCACTGGGTGGGTGAGTCGAGGACAAAACCACGTTTGCGCCCAGCAGAAAAGCCACCCAACCAACCGCCACAAAGGCGATGATCTGTTTGATGATGACGAAATGCAGGCCCTGGAAAAGCGACTCGTTGCGGCCTATCGGTGTGCGCCGCATGATCCGGGGGTCAGATTTCTCCCGGGCCAGTGAGATGCCCGGTATGCCGTCGCCCAGCACGTTGATCAGCAGCAGCATGATCGGTGTTAGCGGCATACCCCAGGCGAAGAGCTGGGCGCCCAGCATCAAAACAATCTCAGAGAAGTTGCAGACCAGCAGGAAATAGACGGTTTTGCGGATGTTGGAAAAGACTCCACGACCCTTGTGGACGGCCTCGACAATAGTGGAGTAGTTGTCGTCGGTCAGGATGACATCAGCGGCGGATTTGGCCACTTCGGTGCCGGCCACACCCATGGCCACGCCAACATCGGCCGCCTTCAGCGCCGGGGCATCGTTGACGCCATCTCCGGTCATGGCGACCACCTCGTCATGCTCCTGCCAGGCTTCGACAATCCTGATCTTGTCCTCCGGCGAGACCCGGGCGTAGACCGAATACTGGGTGACGTTGTCAATCAGGTCATCGTCGCTCATCTCGGACAGTTCCAGGCCGGTCATGGCTTGGTCGCCTAGGGCCAGTAGGCCAATTTCGCGGCCTATGGCGGCGGCCGTGACGGCGTGGTCGCCGGTAATCATGACAGTGCGAATGCCGGCCTTCCTAGCCTTGGCAATGGCCATGGCGACTTCCGGTCGCGGCGGGTCGATAATGCCAACAATGCCTTCGAAGTCGAGGTCTTGCTCAAGTTCGCCCAGGCGGTCTTCGGGCGGCAGGGTGTCAACGCGCTTGGAGCCGAGCGCAAATATGCGCAGCGAATCGTTGGCGAAGGCGTCATGGTGCCTGTGGCGCCGGTTGGTCGCCTTGCGGATGGCGTCATTGGGCAACAGGTCTGGGTAGACATTGGGGGAGGGGGCGGCGAAGGGGACATGGTCAAAGGCCCCGATCGTCAAGACCAGAAACCCGCCGGCAGGGTGCTGGTGAATTGAGGTCGACATTTTCCTCTCAGAAGAAAAGGCGATCTCCGCCACCTGCGGGAACTTGGTTTCGAGGGCGGATTTTGAGCCGCCCTTGTCCAGCAGCAGGTGAATCACGGCGGCTTCAGTCGGAGAGCCAATGACCTTGACCGTGCCATCAGGCTGGGCCTCGTCGGTGGCGTGGGCTGATAGAGCGTAGCGCTCAATAAAGGCCATCTGATTGGCGGTGAAGTCAGATTCGGCCGCAAACGGATCCGCCCCTTCGATCCACAGTCGTTTGATCGTCATGCGGTTTTGGGTCAAGGTGCCGGTTTTGTCGGTGCAGATGACCGAGGTTGAGCCCAGGGTCTCAACCGCCGGTAGTTTCCTGATCAGGGCGTTTTTCTTGACCATCTCGGTGACGCCATGGGCCAAGGACAAGGTCACAATCAAAGCCAAAGTTTCAGGCACGGCCGCCACGGCCAGGGAAATGGCCACAAAGACCATGTACCAAAGGTCATCGCCCTGCAAATAGCCCACCAGGAACAGGGTTAGGGCTGCGATCACGGCGACGGAGGATATGACCCTGCCAATATTGTTGATCCGGTTTTGCAGCGGTGTGGTCAATCGTTGGGCGTTGTTGAGGTAGCCGGCGATATGCCCCATCTGGGTGAACATGCCGGTGGCGGTGACAATAGCCTTGGCCCGCCCGCCTGTCACCAGGCAGCCAGAAAAGACCATATTGGTCTGGTCAGCCACTGCCACTTTGCCTTCAAGTACGGCCTGGGCCGATTTCTCCGTCGGTTCGCTTTCCCCTGTCAGCGACGACTCGTCAACCGCCAGATCGGTCGAGTCCAATAGCCTGGCGTCAGCCGAAACCAGGTTGCCGGCCTGTAACTGGACCACATCGCCCGGCACCAACTCGGTCGAGTCAACCTCCAGCACCAACGAGTCCCGCAGCACCAAAGTGGTAGGCGAATTAAGGTCTTTGAGCGCCGCTAGGGACTTCTCTGCGCTTCTTTCCTGTGAAATGGCCAGTGCCATATTCAGAATGATAATACCGGTAATCACAATGAATTCGACAAAGCCGTGGCCCTGGAAAATGCCCATAAGGAGTGACAGCAACGCCGCAATTATCAGGATTATGGTAGTGACGTCTTTGAGGTTGTGAATAATCTTGGAGAGTATCGATTCGGCCTCTTGCTCATCGAATTGATTCCGACCATACTTGGCCTGACGGTTGGCGATAACCGCAGATGGCAGGCCTGTTTCGGCATTAGAGTCGAACTTGGCGAGAACAGCTGCGGTGTCCAAATCGTAGAATCTCTCCAAAAGTACGTCCTCCAGTTATTTCTTGTGTTAGATACAATTCAATGCCCCAGCGGGCAAAGAACACCGCCTTCGCCGCTGGCGAAATGATCGGTTGGGCTGAAGGATAGCGTATCGCTTAGGGCGATCACAAACCCACCGTCACCTAGGCGGCATTTTGGCGCCGTGGCAGCTCAAGACCTACTTAGGGCTCGAGGTCAAGGCTGATCGCGTCCCCGGGCACCTCAGGCAATCCTGGCACCGGCGCCGGCAAGGCCACCAGGTCGATGACCACAGCCTGGGCGGCAAAAGCCCGCTCTTTGGCTGGTGTGGTCACCAAAACCCGCGAACCAACCGGCAGGCCAACTAGGCCGGCAAAGACCGTGACGGTCTCACCGGCGTCGCTTGGCACCACGATCGGGGTGGGGCCCTGCCCATCTTGCCAAGTTGAGCCGCCGTCCACGCCGTTCCAATCGACCGCGGCGTAGTGGACCAGCACTTGGTCGCCAGCGGCGACTTCATCACCGGTTCCAGTGGCTAAGACCTGTACGGTGAATTCCTCGGGCGGTTCAACCCCGCCTGGCACCGAGACTTTGGCCTCATGCCCCAAGGCGCCATCGATTTGCGGACCAACGGTTTCGTCGGTCGGTTTGGCGTCGTCTTGGGCTTGGAGATCCTTGGCGAATTTCTCGATTAGCTCCATGTAGATAACTGAGGTGGTACCAGCCTCGGCGCCGAGGGTGGTGTTGAGCTCAGCCAAGCCAGGGGGTACCACGGCCAGCAGCTTCGAACCGACCTTCTGGCCAACAACAACGCGGGACAAGGCCAAAACCGGGCCTTGAGTGCCCAGGGGGAAGACCATAGTCTGCCTGGTGCCCCAGCTGTTGAAGCCGCCCAACGGTTCGGTTTCGCCCCAACTCCAGGCCACAAAGGCGACCGAAACCAGGTCATTCTCACCGACCACGTCGCCGTCGCCTTCATCACCCTGGACCTGGACCTGCAGCGAGGTGGGCGGGTCAATATAGGGAGACGGTGGTTCTGGCGTGGGGGATTCCTCCGGCGGGGCCTCGTCGCCCTCCTCCGGTGGTGCGATTGGCGCCTCGTCTTCCGGCGGCGTTGGCGTAGGCGATTCGGCGCCCTCTTTCAGTGGGTAGGTGACAGTGGGCGTGAGGCCCTCTTCGGCCTGGACCTGGGGCATTTCTTCGGCTTTGACGCTCATCCCGGTTTTGTCGCCCAGCGGCGTGGCCGATGGCGCCGGCGCCGGGTTGCCGGAACAGCCCGCCAGGGCCAACAGGCCGGCCAGCGTCAAGACACCGGTAACTCTTACGATTGAACGCACGTTTCCTCCACTTTGCCGTTTGATTGGCCCCTACATAATAGGGGGTTGGCCGCCCTGCACCGGCCTATGGTGGCTACGCGACATCGGCCCGGCTCGCCCCCACCGGAAGCGAACCGGGCCAAAGGCACTAGATAGGGCGGCTAGAAGGCCGGGATAACCGAGCCGTCAGTCCAGGTGTCGACAATGAACTGCTTGACTTCGGGGCTGTGTAGCAGTTCGTTGAGTTTGACCAAGCCCGGGCTGTCTTTGTCGCCAGCGCGAACCACCAACATATTGGCGTAGGGGTTGTCCTGGCCGTCTTCCAACATCAGGGCGTCAGACGAGGGCATGAGCCCAGCGTCGATGGCGAAGTTGCCGTTGATGACGGCGTAGTCGAAGTCCGGAAGGGACTTGGGTAGCAGCTGCGGGTCAATCTGGGTCAGTTTGACGTTGTTGGGGTTGTCTGCCAAATCGTCAATGGTCGGGTCGCCTTCGGTTTGGGCCAAAGTGAAGACGCCGGCGGCTTCGAGCAGCCTGAGCCCGCGGGCCTGGTTGGCCGGGTCGTTGGAGACGCCAATCATGGCGCCATCGGGCACCGCGGTCAGATCAGTGTGCTTTTCCGAATAGACGCCAAGCGGCTCAATATGCACGCCCTCGAAGGCGTAGAAGTCGTAGTTGAACTCTTCCATCTGGGCTTCAAGGTACGGCAGGTGCTGGAAGTAGTTGCCGTCGATTGAGCCTTCGTTCAGGCCGGTGTTCGGCAGAACATAATCGGTGAACTCGACAATATCGAGCTTCAGGCCAGCCTCGGTGGCCAAGTTCTCTTTGACAAATCTGAGGATTTCGCCATGCGGTGTGGGGCTGGCGCCAATCTTGAGTTCAGTCGCGGCCTTGTCCTCAGTGGTACCTCCACCATCGTTGCCGCTATCGGAGCCGCAGGCGCCAAGGGCAAGGGCGGCAGCCAACCCGAGGGCCAGGCTGGCGCCAATTGTCTTACTGGTCTTCTTCATGCTCTGTCTCGCTTTCGTTTCGTTTGGCTGGTTGGGTTGAGAGTTGGAGTCACGCCGGTGCCGGATGGCGCTAGCGAGTGTGGTCAAGCCGGCGGACCAGAAGGTCGCCAAGTAGTTGTACCACTTCGACCAGCACCACTACGACCACCACCACCATGACAAAGATGTCGGGTTGGTTGCGGGTGTAGCCGACGTTGTAGACCAGGTCACCCAGGCCGCCAGCGCCAATCGTGCCGGTGATCATCGAATAACCGATCAAAGTGATGTAAGTAACAGTGGCCGCGGCCACCAGAGAAGGGGCGGCTTCGCGCACGGCGATACCCCAGGAGATGCGCCATCTTGACGCCCCGGCCATCAGCGCGGCTTCGATTTTGCCCAGTTCGACCGAACGGATCGAGTTTTCAGCCAGGCGGGCGTAAAACGGAATACAGCCGACCGCTAGCGGCGGGATCCCGGCTTGCCAGCCAATAATCGAACCCAGCAGGGCCCGGGTAAAGCCAATCAGCAGCAGCATCAGGACAATGAACGGGATGGCCCGGCCCAGGTCAACGATGATTGAGGTGATTCGGAAAATGGTGCGTTGAGGTCGAATACCGACCGGTGAGGTCGCCCAAACGGCCAGGCCAATAGGCAATCCGACGACCACGCCAATCAGGCAGGAGATGGTCACCTGGCCAAAGGTCTGGAGAATGGCCGGCCCAATCTTCTCCCAGAACAGTGAGTTGCCGAAATAACTGCCATGGTCGACCACGGCCGCCAACCAGGTGCTCATTCGC
Source organism: Micrococcales bacterium (assembly GCA_009784895.1). Classification (NCBI taxonomy): domain Bacteria; kingdom Bacillati; phylum Actinomycetota; class Actinomycetes; order Micrococcales; species Micrococcales bacterium. The sequence continues at coordinate 18,650 of WQXJ01000026.1, forward strand.
CACCCCCATCGGGGCTGGCCACATGCAGGCCTTGCCGGCGCAGGGTCTCGATCACCCGGGAGCGGGCTGACTGGTCGACCTCCAATTGGAAACGGCCCACCCTCTCACCGGCCAGGGTTTCGAGCGTACCGGTGTGGATGGATGTGTCCTCGCCCAGGTCAGCCAGCAGTTTCAAGACCTCGCGAATGGAGTTTTCGGCTGAGGAGAACGACACTTCGAGCGTGGCTTTGGCCGAGCCAACCGGCGAAACCGCCAGCGGGATCAAATCCCGAGCCAAAACCGTGCCGTACTGTTTGACGACCTCGCCAATTGATCCGCTTTGGGCCACCCGGCCGTGGGCCAACAAGGTCACGGCGTCACAAACCTGACGCACAACCGCCATTTCGTGGGTAATGATCAGCACTGTCAGGCCAAGTTTGGCGTTGAGGTCGCGGATCAGCTCAAGCACCTGGCGGGTGGTGGCCCAGTCCAGCGCGGAAGACGGCTCGTCGCATAGCAGCACCGTGGCGTCACCGGCCAAAGCCCTGGCTATGCCGACCCGCTGGCGCTGTCCACCGGACAGCTGGGCCGGATAGGCCTTGGCTCTTTCGGCTAGCCCAACCAGCTCGAGCAGGTCCATGGCCTTGGCCACAGCCTGGGCCTTGGAGGTGCCCACGACCAGTTGCGGATAGGCCACATTTCCCAGGGCGGTACGCGAATCGAACAGGTTGTCGTGCTGGAAAACCATGCCAATGCGGCGCCGACGCTGGCGCAGGGCGGCCCCGGACAGGCCAGTAATGGCCTCGCCGTCAATCGAGACGACGCCGCTGGTCGGTTGTTCCAGGCCGGTGAGGCAACGAATCAAAGTTGACTTGCCGGCACCAGAAGGACCAACAATGCCGTGGATTTGGCCGTCCGGAATGGCTAAATCGAGCCGATCAAGGGCGTGGACCGGTCCGTCGGCAGATCTGAAGACCTTGGTTAGGGCTCGCAGCTCAATCACGGATTGTCCTTACCTGACACAGATGGCTCTTACTTGGCAGCGAATGATGCGCGGCTGGGCATAGCAGCCTTTGGGCGCCGGGGAATGGGGCGTTTCCTCTCAGCCGCGCCGGGGCATTCGGGCAGGCATGACCGCCTGTGGGATGGACATTGAGACCCGGCTGCGCTGATGCACCCGACTATTGAACCACAGATGGCCAGCCCGGTCAGCAGAGGCTATTTCGGCTGGCAAAAGGTGTTCTACCAATGGGAGGTGTGAAATAGGTCACAAAACAGGTAGTTTCCGTGGTGGTGGCCTTTGGTCGGATTGCCGGTCGGTTCGAGCCGCCTGGGCCAAAGAGTAGTCTTTGGCTGATCAGGTCCATTCGTGGCGGCCCGCCTTGGCGCTGAGACGTTAGGAATCACCCCCGTATGCGAGCACTGGTTTGTGTCGCCTCAAAGCACGGCTCCACCCTCCAGGTGGGCCAAGCGATTGAACGACGCCTGGCCGCCCATGGCTTGGAGGTTGACCTGATGTCACCAGAGGCGGTCACAAGCCTGGAGGGCTACGACGTGGTGGTGCTGGGTTCGGCTCTCTACGCCAACCGGATGATGCCGGCGATGGCGGCCTTCACTCACCGATGGGGCGAAGCCTTGGCTCGCCTGCCGGCCTACCTCTTCACCTCCGGGCCGCTTGACCCCGGTCCGGTCGACGGCATCCCCTTGCCCAGGGACGCTCGTGACCTGGCCGCCTTTATTGGCGCGCGCGAGGCCAAGCTGTTTGCCGGCTCCATGGCGCCGGCTGGCCTCAAAGCCACCGAACGGGCAGTTATGCGCATGATCGGTGCGCGCGGTGGTGACTACCGTGACTTCGCCCAAATCGAAGAATGGGCCGACGCCATCGCCCGCTCTACCGGCCAAACTGCGTGAAGCCGCCCCCCAAGCGCTATCTTTGGTTCGCACTTACCGGTGTGTTAGACAACTCCCTGGCAGGGTGATGCCCTGTTGAAATGAAGGATGACCCAATGAGAAAGCTAGTCTTTGTCGTCACACTGGCCGCGGTCGCGGCCCTGACCTTGGCGGCCTGCAGCTCCAGTGAGCCAGCGCCATCGGCCGAGGCCAAAACCGAAGCGACACTGCCCACCGTCGCCTTCGACGAGGCAGGGGTGCCGTCGATCGAGATCCCGGCGGACGCCGCGCCCCCAACCGAACTGGTGGCCGAGGTCTTGTCCTCAGGCACCGGCCCGGCAGTCGAAGTGGGCCAGAGCATTACGGTTCATTACAGTGGCTGGCTCTGGGCTGACGGGACGCAGTTCGACAGTTCATGGGAGCGCGGCGAGCCATCCACCTTCCCCCTGATCGAAGGTGGCTTGATTGACGGCTGGGTCAAGGGCCTGGACGGCCAAAGCGTGGGCAGCCAAGTTCTACTGGTGATCCCGCCGGAAATGGGCTACGGCGCTGGTGGAGGCGGAGGCATACCCGGTGATTCCACGCTTGTGTTTGTGGTGGACATACTGGCGGCCCAATAGTCATCCAGGGTTGGCCTCGAGCCACTGGCTGATCTGGGCGGCTTGGGCTTGAAGCGCCTTGAGCACGTTCTCGACCCCGGCCTGCTCTATGACACGGCCAAAAAGCGGCACCGCCGCCTTGACATCGCCTTCGACAACCAGCTGGCAACCCTGTTTTGACCGGGTCAGATGCGCTTGGCCTTCCAAGGCAACCGGGGCGCCGGTGATTTCTCCGGCCAAAGAGGCCTGTCGGTTGCCGTTAGCGTCCGGCGGCTGCCAAACCATGGCCTGGCGCAGCTCCAAATTGGCAGGCGCCAGCGACTTCAGGCCCTGCGGCAGATCCTCGGCCTGGACCGGTCCGCGCGCGGTGACGGTAAAGGCGCCATCGGCCGAATGGCGCACTGTGGCCTGCGCCGCTTCGGCGCCGCCCATGGCGGTGGCGACAAACTCGGCGTCCCCCAGCAACTGGGCGACTTGGTCAGGTGGGGCCAGGAAATCGAACTGGGCCGACAAGCGCATGGTCACCAGGCTACGGCAGGAAAGCGCAACCCAACTAAGCTAGCCGCGTGTCGACTTTGGGTTCGATCCTGCGGGATCAGGCCGCCTTGCCGGCTGATGAGGCCGAGTGGCTCCAGCGCCTTACGGCCGAATGGCAAATTGTCGCCGATCTGGCTTTCGCCGATCTGGTGCTGTGGGTACCGGTGGAAAAGGCCGGTTTCGTGGCGGCCGCGCTGCGCCGCCCACTGACTGGCTCAACTATGCACTACGACGAGGTGGTTGGGGTTGTCGCCAGCCCGGCCCAGGCCAAGGACCTATCTGACGCCCTGACCTTGGGCATGATCCAACGGCACCACGAGCCACGCTGGAACGGGGCCTACGGAGTGCGTGAGGAGATCGTTCCAGTTGGCTACCAGGGGCGGTCGATCGCCGTGGTGACTTCGCACGGCAACCTCGGGGCCGTACGCGCCCCGAGCCGTCTAGAGATCAACTACGTCGAAGTGGCGGACGAGCTTATCGGCATGATTGCCCGCGGGGAGTTCCCGGCCACCACCGCGCCGACCGGTTCGACCCGCCACAACCCCAGGGTCGGTGATGGCATGGTCCGCCTGGGCACCGAGGGGCAGGTCATCTACGCCAGCCCCAACGCCATTTCGGCCTTTCATGGTGCCGGTCTGGTGGCCGACCTGACCGGCACAGTCCTGGTCGAGGTGCTAGCAGACGCGCTGCGCGGATCAAGCCAAGTCGACGAGGCCCTTCCGGTTGTGGCTATGGGCCGGGCGCCGTGGAACACCGAAGTCACCCTGGGCGGAGTTACTTTGGCGCTGCGCTCGGTGCCCTTGACCAATCGGGGCATCAGGACTGGGGCGGTGCTGTTGTGCCGCGACGTGACGGAACTGAGGCGCTCTGAACTGGAGTTGATGACCAAAGACGCCACCATCCGCGAAATCCACCACCGGGTCAAGAACAACCTTCAGGCCGTCTCGGCCCTGCTGCGGTTGCAGCAACGCCGCTCTACCAACCCCAGTGTCGAATCGGCTTTGGGGGAGGCGATCCGGCGGGTCTCGACAATCGCCACAGTCCATGACACGTTGTCAATGTCGCTGTCGGGGCAAGTCGATTTCGACACGGTCTTTGGCCGGACCTTGCGGCTGGCGGCTGATGCGGCCGCCGCCGGCATCAAAGTGCAAACGGTCCAAGAGGGTTCCTTTGGCCGGGTTGGCGGTGACGACGCCACTATTATCGCCATCCTGCTAACGGAACTGGTGACCAACGCCGTGGCGCACGGGTTGGCGCCATGTGGTGGTGGCACCGTGTGGATCAACGCCACCCGCAGCGGCATGGAACTTGAGGTTTCGGTCGCGGACGATGGCGTGGGGTTGCCCTCAAAAGGGGCCGCCGCCATGAGCGGCTTGGGTATGCAGATTGTCGAAAGCTATGCCACCGGTGAATTGGGTGGCTCAATTGAGTGGTTGCCTCGCCCTGGCGGCGGAACAGAGGTCCTGGTTCGCGTCCACCTGAGAGAATAAAACGAAGGCCTGAAAATTGCTCTAGGCGCCGCCTCGAAAAAGCGTGTTAGCGATAACAAAACCGGCAAAAACGGATGAATACTACCGGGGCCGAATAACGTCAGGCGGCTCGCCTGGCGCGGGCTGTGCGCCGCTTGAGGGCGCGACGCTCATCTTCGGAAAGCCCTCCCCAAACACCGGATTCTTGATTATTCTCAATGGCCCATTGCAGGCAATCCCCGCCCACGTCACAGCGGGCACAGACCGACTTGGCGGATTCGATTTGTGCAAGCGCTAGACCAGCGTTGCCGACTGGAAAGAAGAGTTCGGGGTCCTCTGAAAGACACGCCGCCGCGTGGCGCCAATCCATTGTTGCTCCTGTTTCGGGTGAGGTTCGTCTGGCGGCGATCCTCCGGGCTGAACACGCGATACCCTGACACACGGTTGAAGGCTTTGACAAGGGTTTTGTTGTGTGAATTACGTCACATTTGCTAATGCCCCAGGTAGAGCGGATGTAGCGGCTTGAACGGTAGTAAAACGACTCAGCTGGACCACTAGTCCGCGGCCCGGAACCCGCTGTTGGGTGGCTGTGTCGGTGATCAGTTTTAGCCCCAGGGCGGCCGCCGCGCCGGGCAGGCTAGGCCAGAGCACCAGGCCGGTTGGGTGGGCCTGAAATAACGAGGCCGGTCCGCGAAATGACGCTGCCATGGTCGCGGTCAGGGCCCCAATTAGGATCCCGCGCCGCGGCAAGACTGGTGGCATATCCTCGGCCTGATCGAGGTTGTCCGCCAGCACCACGGCGCCAGATTCAAGAGCCTTGAGCGTTTGAGGCCACGGGTCGAGTCCCACCGCGGTGACGGCTTTGAGACCCGCTAACTTGGCCTGGGCGGCCAGGGCCGCCAGCACAGTGGAACGACCTGAACCGGGGGGTCCCAAGATGGCAACCGGCCGGCCCGGCACCAAATCAAGGGCCACTGGCAGTCCCAGTGGTCCTCCCAGCCCCCACCACAGCCGGCGCCGATTCGGTGGCGGTAGATCGGCCAGGCTGACCCGGCTAGGCGGCGACAGTAACCGCGGCGGTGGGCCTGGCCCGGCGGCGGTGGTCTTGACAGGGCTGTCCAGACAGGCCAACTGGACTTCTGCGGCCTGACCTGGCCTGGTGTATACACAGCGACCAGGGGTAGAGCGCTGGCCAGCAAACTGGCGGTCCAGTCCCAAGGCCAGATCCTCGGCTGCGTCAATAGTGGGCAGCACAAGTCGTTGGGGGAAGCCGTTGAGATAGCGGGACGGTTTGGCTGGCCCGGTTACCACCACCCACCAGCCGTCTTTCAGGCCGGTGAGGGAATCTAGCGGTGGTCTTTCGGCGCCCGGCGTGATTTGGTCAGCCAAGGCTTCGACACCGTCAAGCACCACCACCTGGGGCCGGCTATCCGGCGCCGGGGCCAGGGAGTCGAGCCAAGAGGTGATGGCTGGCCCGTTGGGCGCCACCACCGAACCGAGGGCAGGGTTGTAGCGCAGGGCGGCGAATCTGGTCGCGTTGTCGGTGATTAGGTGGGTTTGCCAGCCGGCGGCCAGCGTGGCGGCGGCCACGGTCACGGCGGCTGTGGTCCGGCCGGTGCGCGGCGCACCAAGGATGGCCAGGTGGCCGTCGGCCGGTGACAATCGCAGGCTGCCCTGGTGCTGGTGGGCCGGCAGGTCAGCCAGGCCCACTGGCACCGAGTCAGTCCGATTGGCCGGATCTGCTGGTCCTACCGCATTAGCCAGGTCGTCAAGCTGACTGGTACCAATCAGCGCTGGCAGGGGTGGAAGCCATGGTGCCGCCTGGGGGCTCAAACTGGCTGCCTCGGCCGCCTGTTTGATCTGCTTGACCAGGCGAGTGGCGCCTGGTCCGGCTGGTCTTGGCGGGGTGGTCCACCGATCTGGCCAGGTGATCGCCGCGGCTGGCCGGGCCGGGTGGCCACCTGGCAGGGCGGCCCTGAAGTGGATGGCCGGCCGGCCAGCAGAGGCGAGTACCGCGCTGCCCGGTGCTGCCGGGTCGATTGACATGGCCCTTGTGTCACCCAAGACATCAAGGGAGTCTGCTTCGGTGGCCACCCGGAAACAGATTCGAAGCGGCAGGTTGGCTCTGAGCTGGGCAGAGACAGCGCCAGCCGGCCGCTGAGTGGCCAAGACCAAAAACATGTCCAGCGAACGACCTTGCGCCGCCAGGCGCTCGAGGGCGGCGCCGGCGCTGGGAATGGTCTCAATCAAAGTCCGGAACTCGTCGACCACCACCATCAACCTCGGTGGACGCAGCTCGGTCGGCAACTGGGCCATCTTGGCCGCTCCGGCCTGGTCCAACAGCCGTTCGCGCCGCAGCAACTCGGCTTCAAGGGAAGTCAGGGCCCGTCGTGAGGCGGCCGTGTCAAGGTCGGTAACCAGGCCAACCAGATGCGGCAGGCCGGTCAGGTCCGCAAAGGTTGCCCCACCTTTGTGGTCGATACCCACAATCACCAGCCGGTCCGGTGACATCGCCGTGGCCGCCCCCAGCATCAAACTGCGCAGGAACTCCGATTTGCCTGACCCAGTGGCCCCTGCCACCAAGATATGTGGCCCGTCGCGGGCCAGATGCAGGCGAAAGGCGCCGCCGGTAGCCAGGTGACCCAAGTCAAGGCAGGGCTCGTCCCGCCGCCAGCGGTCCGCCAGGTCCGGAGCCAAGACCGTCTTGGCCGGGTAAGTCGTCGTAGCCGGCTGGTTGAGGCCGGCCGCCTGACGCGACAGACGCTCGGCCGTGCCCGGCCCAATTCCTGCCACCAGGACCGGCGCTGCCCCATCGACCCGCATCGCGACCAGACCAAGGCCGGCCGGGCGGACCGCGACATGGACAGGGCGGCCATCACCGGGACCGGATTGCCAGGTGAAGTGGTCATCTTCTTGCCCAATTACGGTGGCTTGGCCTTCCCCGGCCGTTTCAAGGGAACAAAACCGGGCCCACTGCCACCGTTTCGATTTGGGCACAGCTAGCCGCGATTGGCCGCCGGCCCAGGCCCGGATAACGGCCATGGCCGCCACAGCTGGGCCATGGACAGCCAGGTTGTGACCGGGCGCCAGGTAGCGATTCTGGGCCAGACCCTCGACCTGTTCCGTCCAGACCGGCTTGCGGCTAGCCCCTTTGATTGCTCCAAAGCTGGCTGTCAGACCGCCGGCCAGCGGCATCAGCGCCCACAATGGGTTGCGCGTCAGGGCCAGCATCAGCCCACCCATTATCACGGCCGTCAGTGCTGGCGCTAGCCAGGCCCGTCGGCTGCCAAACTGACGCCCGCCGCCCAGGGCTGAGCCGGCCGGTCTTGGGGCCAGTTGGCCGCCCGCGGCACGGCCGGGCGAGGGTTGGGGCCAGGCCGGACCTGGGCCCCCCTGGCCTGTTTCGGTGCTGACGGGGCAGCTTTGACCGCTGGGCGCCTTGTCCAACAGCCAAACTGAGTCCACCACCCGAACCAATTGGCCGCGCTCAATAGGCCGCCGCCGTTGGCCCAGGCGGCGCCAGCGCACCTGCAGCCGGCCGCGGTTTTGGCGTACCCGGCCAGTCGAAACCTGTCCGGCTGCCCGCCGTTGCCAGTACAGGCCTTGGTCACCACCAACTAGTTCGACCGGACCGGTTTCCTGGCCTGGCGGCGCCACCATGGTGCCGGGCGAAGCCCTGGTGCGTAGCCCGGCATGGATCCCACCCAAGGCCACCAAGCACCAGGTGCCAGGTGCGGGGGCCTGGACCGGATCTGGCCGATCGCTGACCAGACAGCCGTTAGCCAGCGGGGCCAGGCCCAGCACTGAACCACCGCTGAGCTGGGCCTGACCCACGAACCAAGGGTGCGCCAGGCACTGACTGGCCACCTGCGTCATCAGATCCTGCCAAGTGGTACCAGGCTCGGCCCAATAGTCGTGCTGATCTAGGTGTTGACAGCGCAGTGTCAGGCGCATGATCGGATTGTTGACCAAAGCCAACGCCTCCGCCACCAGGCCTGTGGACAACCACAGGTACTAGGCCCAACTACTGCCCGCCTTTGTGCACTCCCGCCGGCCAAGACACCCAATCTGCCGGACCACAGCCTCGCCTAACCACAGCCTCGCCGAACCACAGTCTCGTCGAACCACAGCCTCGCCGAACCACAGCCTCGCCGAACCACAGTCTCGTCGAACCACAGCCTCGCCGAACCACAGTCTCGTCGAAACTAGGGTGCTGACCTGCCCCTTCACCGCGAGATCGAGCTTTCGCATAATGCCAAGAGTCCTAACCGCGCCTAGTATTGAGGTCATGGCCGGCGAGTTTTTCACAAGTCAGCTGCGCGCCCTGCGCCAGACCTTCGCCTCGATTGAGCAGGTCAGCGACCCAGAGGGTCTACGCCACAGCATTTCAGAACTAGAGCAAAAGGCGGCCGTGCCGGGCCTGTGGGATGACCCGGAACGGGCTCAAAGCATCACCGCCCGCTTGTCGGTGGCCCAATCGAACCTGGATAAGCTGACCCGGATGGGCGGCCGAATCGACGATCTGGCCGTCCTGTCTGATCTGGCCGAAGAGGGCGATGACGCGGCCACGCGCGAAGAGGCCCAAACTGAGCTGGCCGCCATCCAGACCGACCTGGCCGAAATGGAAATCAAGACGTTGATGTCCGGGCCATACGACCAACGTGCCGCCGTTGTGAACATCCGCTCAGGAGCTGGCGGCGTCGATGCCGCCGATTGGGCGGAGATGCTGCTGAGGATGTATCTGCGCTGGGCTGAGCGGCATGGCTATGCCACCAAGGTGTTGGACACTTCCTATGCCGAGGAGGCCGGATTGAAATCGGCCACATTCGAGGTCGACGCGCCATTTGCCTACGGCAAGCTTTCGGTCGAAGGCGGCACCCATCGCCTGGTCCGGATTAGCCCATTTGACAATCAAGGCCGGCGCCAAACCAGCTTCGCCGCCGTCGAGGTGATTCCGCTGATCGAGGCCACCGACCACATTGATATCCCCGAAGCGGAGATCAAGGTCGATGTTTTTCGGTCTTCGGGGCCGGGTGGACAATCAGTCAACACAACCGATTCGGCAGTGCGAATGACCCACCTGCCAACCGGCATTGTCGTGTCGATGCAAAACGAAAAGTCCCAGATCCAGAACCGGGCGGCGGCCTTGCGGGTGCTGCAATCGCGGCTATTGGTGCTGCGCCGGGCCGCCGAAGAAGCCAAAAAGCGCGAATTGGCTGGCGACGTCAAGGCTTCATGGGGCGATCAAATGCGCTCTTATGTGCTTCACCCCTATCAAATGGTCAAGGATTTGCGCACCGAATATGAAGTCGGTAACCCGGCGACAGTCTTCGATGGCGACATCGACGCCTTCATCGACGCCGGCATTCGTTGGCGGCGCAGCCTTGAACGCGCCGCCAATTAGCGCATAGCCCGATGCCGCGTCCCCGGCGTGTCATGTAGCTCCCGTGGCCAGAGGGTGCTTAGCCTGGTGGCGGCCACGCCGTGGCCACAGACCAGACCTGCCAATGGGACGAATTAGTGATCACTTTCGAGAATGTCACCAAGATCTACGCCCGGGGCTCTAGGCCAGCCCTGGACCAGATTTCTTTGGAGATACCACGGGCCCAGTTTTGCTTCCTAGTAGGAGCATCCGGTTCCGGCAAATCGACTTTGCTGGCCATAATCCTGCGCGAGGAGCGGGTGACTACCGGCAAAACCTTCGTGCTGGGCCACGATGTCACCACCATGCCGCAGCGGCGCATTGCCCGCTTTAGGCGGCAAATCGGCGTGGTCTTCCAGGACTTCAGATTGCTTGAGCAAAAGACGGTTTTCGACAATGTGGCTTTTGCCATGCAAGTGATAGGGCGGCCACGGCACACCATTATGCGGACCGTGCCGGACATTTTGGACCTTGTCGGGTTGGCCGGCAAAGAGCGGCGGACGCCACACGAGCTTTCGGGCGGTGAGCAGCAGCGGGTGGCAATTGCCCGGGCGGTGGTCAACCGGCCCAAAATCCTCTTGGCTGACGAGCCCACAGGAAACCTTGATCCGCGCACTTCAGAGGGCATTATGGCGGTCCTGGAGCGAGTCAACCAGACTGGCACCACAGTGGTAATGGCAACACATGACGTTGGCCTGGTTGACCAGTCTCAATACAGGGTTGTCGAGCTGGTCGAGGGCCGCATGGTGCGTGATGAGGCCACTGGCTACTACGGAGGTGGGTCATGAGATTGCGCTTTGTAGTGGCCGAGATCTTCCACGGCTTTAGGCGTAACGCCACCATGATCTGGGCGGTCATTCTGGTCACCTTTGTCTCTCTTTCGGCTGTCGGGGCTGCGCTGATGCTGCAGCAGCAGGTCGACCGGATCAAAGGGGAGTGGTATGACAAAGTTGAGGTCCAAGTTTGGCTCTGTCCTGAGGCCCCGGTCGAACGCGAAACCTGCCGCGATGGTTCGGTCAGCCAAGACCAACAAGACGCGGTCAAGGCCAAGCTGGAGTCACCCGAGCTTGACCCTTATGTCGAAGAGGTCTTCTTCCAGTCAAAGGAGGAGACCTACAACGACTTTCTAGACCGTTTTGGCGGCACCTCAATGGCCACCGAAGTGACCCAAGCAGAGTTTCCACCGATGTTTCGCGTCAAGCTCAAAGACGCCAGCAAATTCTCTGTCGTGGCCGATGCGGTCAAGCTGATGCCAGGGGTCTATGACACGTTTGACCAGTCAGATCTGTTTGACCAGTTGTTCAACATTCTAGGTAAAATCCGTCTAGCAGCCCTGGGCATTGCCCTGGTCTTGGGCCTGGCAGCAATTTTGCTCATCACGACGACGATTCGACTATCAGCCCTGTCCAGACAACGTGAAACCGGCATCATGCGCTTAGTTGGCGCCTCGAATCTCTTCATCCAGCTGCCGTTCATGCTGGAAGGAGCGGTGGCGGCACTCTTGGGTTCGGCCCTGGCTGTCGGTACGCTGTGGTCAGTCAGTCAGTTCTGGTTAGCCGATTGGGTAGCACGTAATTTCGCCATGATGACGACTGTTCGCAGCAGTGACGTCTTCGCGGTGGCGCCCTATATGGTGTTGGCGGCCGTGGCCCTGGCCGCACTCAGTTCGGTGCTGACATTGCGTCGCTTCACGAAGGTATAAGGAGGGGAGTTGACTGCCACACAAAGGCCCAGATGGCGCCGCTTTGCCAGCGGACTGCTTGGCGCGGCTTTAGCGCTGGGTATGGCCGCGGGTGTGTCAACCAGTTCGCTCCTGCCGCCTAGCCCGGCCCTGGCGGCTGACTCCAAAGATGACCTGCAGGCCAGACGCGAGGCCAACCAAAGAGAACTGAACCGGCTGGCAGCCGAGCTGGAAGGCACCTCCCAGGCCCTGGTCGAGGCCTACCTCAACCTTGAGGCGGCCAAGCAAGAACTGCCGCTGGCCGAGGCAGCTTTGTCCAAGGCACAACAGGATTTCGCCAACGCCCAGCAGGAATACACTGAGCTGTCAGATGCACTAGCGGCGGCCGAGAGCCAACGCGAACAAGTCACCGGCCAGTTGGCTTCAGACCAAGAAGAAGCGGAAAACGCTCGCCGCGCCATCGGCCAAATGGCCCGTTCGGCGATGGCCTTTGACAACCCGGCCTCAAATGACTTGATGGTGCTGTTGGGTGCCAAGGACATCAAAGAAGTCGCCGACAACCAGATCGTCAGCCAAGCCTTCAGCGCCGCCCGCGAAGCTGCCCTTTCCACCGCACAGCAATCGGCCGGCGCCAACAAAAACCGCGAGGCCCGCCTTGAGGCCGTGACTACGGAAATCACCGATCTGAAGGCCAAAGCCGAGGCGGCCCTAGCTCGGGCTGAAGCGGCGAAGGCGGCAGCCGAAAAGGCCAAAGCCGATCTGGACAAATTGGTCGCTTCACTGACATCTCTGACTGCCGATCTGGAGGCCCAAAAGGCCACCGAGGAAGCCCGTCAAACCGAGCTGCGGGCCAGGCAAAACGAGATGGATGATGCCCTGCGCAAAATCATCGAAAAGGAAATCGCCGAAGGCGGCGGTGGCGGCGGTGGCGGCGGCGGTCCCGCCCCGGGCGGCGGATTCTTCGGTTGGCCTGTGGCCAGCCCAAACATCACCTCCCCGTTCGGCTATCGGGTTCACCCAATTTCGGGCACTACCCGGATGCACACTGGGATTGATTTTGGGGCTGGCTGTGGCTCGGGCATCTTCGCCTCTGCTGCTGGGGTTGTGGTTCAGGCCGGCTGGGCCGGAGGCTACGGCTACCGCACGGTGGTCAGCCACGGCATCCAAAACGGCGCCCAGATGATGTCGACCTACAGCCACCAGCCTGGCGTTTCGGTCTCAGTGGGCCAATCGGTGACAAAGGGCCAGCGGATTGGTTCGGTTGGAACCACCGGCTCTTCGACCGGATGCCACCTGCACTTCGAAATCATGAGGAACGGCAACTACGTCGACCCGGCACCCTATTTGCGATGAGCGCGGCCAAACCCGGAGCCGAACGGTCGATCACCGTCAACCGCAAGGCCCGGCATGAATACCACCTTGACCAGGAGATTGAAGCTGGACTGGTGCTAATGGGGACCGAGGTTAAGGCTCTGCGCATGGGTCGGGCCTCGCTTAGCGATGGTTGGGTCTCTTTGGAGCGCGGCGAGGCCTGGCTTGAAGGTGTCCACATCCCCGAATACCTGTCCGGATCCTGGACCAATCACAGCCCAAGGCGCAAGCGCAAACTGCTGCTGCACAAAGACGAGATCAAGAAGCTGGAACAAAGGACCCGCGAAAAGGGCGTCACGGTGGTGCCCCTGCGGCTCTATTTCAGCGGCAGCCGGGCTAAGGTCACAATTGCCGTGGCCCACGGCAAACGCGAATGGGACAAGCGCCAGGAATTGCGCCGCCGCCAAGATGACATGGAAGCGCGCAAGGCCATGCGCCACCGCGCCAACCTCTGATCCACCTTTGGTCGGCATTGGCGGCCAGTCTGAGCCGCCGCGACGGACCTGCGCCGGCACCGCCTCCGCCGAACCAATCCCCGTGGTCGACCAGCATTGTTGACCAATTCCCCGCGCCGGAGGCCAGGTGGGCCGCCTGGCGTCCCGGCCAACGTGGTTGACTTGGGGCATGAGTTCGCATGGGCGCCCACCCAAGCTGTCAAAGACGGCCTATGAGGCCGAGTTGTACCGTCTCCAAGGTCAATTGGTGACCATGCAAGAGTGGATACGGCAAGAAGGCAAACGCCTGGTCGTGGTTTTCGAAGGAAGGGATGCCGCCGGCAAGGGTTCCGCCATCGCGCGGATAACCCAATACCTCAACCCTCGCTTTTGCCGGGTGGTGGCGCTGCCCAAACCAACCCAGCGCGAAGAGGGTCAGTGGTATTTCCAGCGATACATTGAGCAGTTGCCCACAGCTGGCGAGATTGTGCTGTTTGACCGCTCCTGGTACAACCGGGCCGGGGTCGAGCGGGTGATGGGTTTTGCTTCCAAGCAGCAGTACAAGTTGTTCTTGAAGCAGGCCCCGGTTTTTGAGAATCTACTGATCCAAGACGGCATCATGCTGCGTAAGTACTGGTTCTCGGTCTCTGACGTTGAGCAAGAGCGGCGGTTCGTCGGTCGGTCGAAGGATCCGATGCGGCGCTGGAAGCTTTCGGAAATGGACCTTCAGGCGATTGTCCGCTGGGAAGACTATTCCAGGGCCAAGGACGACATGATGTGGGCTACCGACACTGTCGAAGCGCCCTGGTACACGGTCGAATCAGAGGACAAAAAGCGCTCCCGGATCAATGTGATTGCGCACCTGCTCTCGACGGTGCCTTATGAGCACCTCGAACCGAATCCACTTGACATTCCGCCGCGCCCGGCGACCACCGGCATTTACCGCCCTTCAAGGGACATTGAGGGGCACATTGTGCCCGATGTCGCCGCCAAGCTGGTCAAAGTCAAAAAGCCCAAGCCGGGCGAGGGCGAGCCAGACCCGCCGGTCGCGGAGGCGGAATCACCAGCTGCATAGGCTCGCCAGGCGGGGGAGCTCGGCTTTTTGCCGGCCGATGCCGGTAGTCCAGACGGCATGGGCCGGACAGGCGGGCGGAGGTTTCGGTTGATCGCCAACTAGCATTAGCGCGATGAGAAACGACTACCACAAGAATTCTGGGCGACCCGGCCGTGGCGGTGGGAGGCGGGACGAGCGCCTTGGCGGTAGTCGGGGCCAAGGGGACCGGCAGCGGCAGGATAAGTGGGGGCGTCAGCGGCGGGATGATGCCAAAGCTCAACCTCGCGGAACTGGAGCCGGGCGACCGTGGCGGGGTGATGCCAAAGCTCGGACTCGCGGTGATGGGGCTGATGAGAGGCGAGGCCAGGGGGACC
>WQXJ01000027.1 GCA_009784895.1 Micrococcales bacterium
AAACCGAAATGGCTATAGAAGGACACGTATTCACCGGGGAAAGCCCCATCAGCTCCACCGCCCAGGCCATCATCAACGCCATCCATTCAGCGGCAGGCCCACACTAAAGTGGCACGAGTCGGGTCTAAAGGCGACGTCGTTGACATGGTCCACCGCGGCATGGACACCTGTGGCAATCCTCGAATCCGAAAAGCCAAATCGGACGACCTATTGAATCGTGGCGCAAGCGAAATAGCTCTTGCCGTCAAACGTGGCCTGGTCGGGATGAAACTGCCCGGCTTCGCAGTCGACCGAGTCACTGACGAGCTTCTCGATTCTGCTTTGCGTAAGACGTTTACCTGAGATGGCGTTATTGTCGGCATCCTCCGGCAGCCCCCAGGGCCATTGAGGCCGGCGGAAATCGCCGCAGGGAGACCAGACCTCGGGGATTCCCCGGCTCTTTCCTGAGCTCTCGGTGTACGTGGGGTAGCAAACGCCTTCGGCCGGCAGGGGTGTAAAGAGCAGCGGATCGCCCTCTGCGCTAGGCAGTGCCCAACAACTTGAGTTTCCGGGACAATCGCCAGCTACCACGAGTCTCACCGCCGCGCGCGGCTCTGCGCAGTCCACTTCCTTTGACTTCCAGCCTTCGGGTGGCCCGGTGAGGAGCTCCCCGGGCGAAACCGATAGGCAGGTGCCAGCCACCAGGGTCGGTTCAGAATTGCTCTTTGGGGTGGCCGCCCAAAAGACGCCGCCAACGACGGCGATCAGCGTTGCTGTGACTGCGATCAGCCCGCGACGCAAGGTCCGGTTGGGTTTTGGGCCGGCGTCACGTTTGGGTTGGGGTCCTGGGGTGTCGCGACCCTCACCTGGCGGGCCGGTGTCGGCTGGCTCATTTGTGGCAGCGTCGTCATCTTTGGGCAACTGCCTGTCTGGTGGCGCAGCGCGGGTTTGGGCCAGCAGGGTTTCGTCGGGGTGTTTGCTGTCGGCTGCCAGCATTGCCGGGGCTGATGCCTCGGCCTGCTTGGTCGCATCGATTTGCCCGCTGGGTTCGGTTGGACTGGTCGCCCCGAGCTGTTCGACTTGCCCGGCCCGCCTGCCCGGTCCAGCTGTTCTCGGTGGTTCGGATTGTTCGCCGGGTTCAGCCTTTCGGGTTGGGCCTGTTGCCTCGACCTGTGAGGTCGGTTCGGCTGGCTCAACCCGTTCGCCCGGCCCGACCGGCTCGTCGAGTTCGGCCGGTTCAACCGGTTGGGCCAGTGCGTCCGGTTCGACCAGTCCGGCGGCCTGTTTGGTCGGTCCGGTGATGCCGTCCAAGACTGCCGGTTCAACTTGCCTAGTCAGTTCAGGTTGGTCAACCAGCCGAGGGTCACGCAACCGGGTCAATGTGATCTCGTCAGCGTCATCATCACTCACCGGCGAGGGCATCGTATGGTTGGCATCATCCCGGATGACCATTCGGGTTGGGTCGATACCCAGTTCGGCTTGCACCCGCTGCAAAGCCCTGCCAAACACCAGAGCACTCGCGTAGCGCCGCTCGGGGTTTTTCGCCATCCCCACCGCCAGGACCCGGTCCAAACTGGCCGGACAATCCACCCGACCAACCGGAGGCAACACGTCGCGTTCGATCCGCCCCATCTGAACTGTCGCAGTGTTATCCCCACCAGTAACCTCGAACGGCGCCCGGCCAGCCAACAGAGAATAGACCGTCGCCGCCAGGCCCCACACGTCACTCGGCGGACCGGCGGTGGGTGGCTGTGTGAACGCTTCTGGTGGCGACCACGGTACCGACAGGCCTTCTACTTGGTCTGTGGATTGGCGGACCGACACGGCGATACCGAAATCGGTGAGCACCGGGTTGTCATATTGGGTTACCAAAATGTTGGCCGGTTTGATGTCACGGTGTAACACTCCAGCCCGGTGGGCGGTTTCAACCGCACCAGCAATCTCCACACCGATACCCAACACTTCGCTGATGGTGCGGCGGACGGTACGCAGTCCAATGTTCAAAGAAGGTTTGGGACAGTACTCCATGGCCAGGTAGGGGCGGCCGTCATCGGTTAGCCCACTGGTGTAAATGGTGGCGATATGCGGGTGGGTTGACAGTTCGGCCATCGTGTCAGCCTCAACCGTCAGTTGTTCGATCGCCTTGTCACCGAGGTCACTAGTGTGCAGGACTTTCAACGCGACTTGACGCCGCGGCGTGGACTGTCGATACAAAAACACTTCAGCAAACCCGCCCCGCCCCAACAACCCGACCGGCACAAACCCGGTGATCACAGGGGCGTCAAACAGACCGTCAGCATTGGACACCGAGCCAAACCCTTCCCTTCACCTCACCGTTCCTCCATGCCGGACCCGCCGCAGCAGAAGTCTCTGCGCAGCTGGCTCACCGCTTGGCCACCGTGATTGTCCCAGCCCGGCGGGTCATCAGGGAATGGGGAGACTCTCCGCTAAGCCACGACCAATGGCGGAACTGGCGAGCACGACCCCTAGTCGTTGAATGCGGTAGCACCCTCAAAGCCTGTGTTACCGATCCGTTTGGCGTAGCATTCGTCACGCCCCATGCCCTGAGCGGTACACCAGCCCAAGGCGCCCGCGGCGTCAGCATTGGCTTGGGGGACACTGATGACCCAGTAGCGTTGGCCGGGGCGATAGCAGGTCCACTGGTTTGAATCAGTCAGAACGGCATTGGGGTATCTGTCTCGAAACTCAAGAAACTGCTGCCAGATTTCTTCCGGCCCCCAGATTATGCCAGCCGCATCCATGCCGACGTACTTACTGGAGATTTGCGGTACCCAGTAGCCCTCTAGTTGTGCCGTGACCATTGGAAAATCACCAGCGGCCTGACGCTCCAGGGCGGCCATTGCCGCCCGGTTGAGTTCCTCTGCGGTCAAGTCGCTCTCATTGGCGGGATAGGACTTGGTGCCGCCCATGGACTCGACCAAAGCGGGGTCATATGTCATCGGCGTGCCTAGCGGGGTGAGGGTGGCGCCGAGGTCGTGTTGCTCGGCTAAGGTCGCGTAGATGGTGTCGAAATCCACGAGAATACGCATTCCTAGTGGCGCAATCCCCAGCGGTCTCTCTCCAATGAAGATGGTGCCAAGAGCCAATGGACCGTAGGCGTCTGACACCTCGACCTCATAGGTTGAGTGGTCCAAGATATCGCCGGCGGCGCAGGTCGCCTCCAGCCCGAGAGAAATCCTGCCGGCGGCGCCGAGCAGGCCGATCTCGTGAACCGTCACGGCTGGGGGAGTTGCGCATTTGGAGAGTGGTTCTGCGGCAGGGTTGCCTGATGAATCCGCCTGGTCTTCGCCATGCTGGCCACTTTTCGCAACTCGATTGGTATCGGCCACCATGTCCGGAGGCGGGGTGCCGCGCTGGGCGAACCACCAGGCGCCAATACCCACACCGCTTGCCAGGAGCAAACCGGCCGCCACCAAGGCCGCAGTTAGCCCCAATCTGCGGGACTTTTTCGCAGGTGTGGTGTGCTCTGTGCCACAGCGGTTCTCGGTTGGTGTGCCCTTTACGGTCGGCTCGCCAAGGACCGCGCTGATGTTGTCGTTGGCTGACTGGTTGCCTGGCGCTGCGGGGACGGTTGGTGCCAGCAAAGTCTCGTCACATGGTCTTCGACCGGCCGATGCCGAGTGTTCAGGCGCGCTTGATTCGTCCGGCTGGGGATTGGCGATCCGTTGCGCGGTCGGATCTGCCTGACCGGTTTGTTCGGATTGTCTGGTTAGTTCGGGCTGGTCAACCAGTCGGGGGTTGCGTAGGCGAGTCAACGTATCCTCGTGGCCGTCATGAACCTCGGCAACCGGCGGGGTGCTATGGGTATCGGATTGGATGACCATTCGTGTTTGGTCGATACCCAGTTCGGCTTGAACCCGTTGCAAAGCCCGACCGAACACCAGAGCCGTGGCGTAACGCTTTTCGGGGTCTTTCGCCATGCCAACGGCTAGGACCCGGTCCAAACTGGCCGGACAATCCACCCGCCCGACCGGTGGCAACACGTCGCATTCAATCCGCCCCATCTGAACGGTCGCAGTGTTATCCCCACCGGTAACCTCGAACGGTGCCCGCCCAGCCAACAGAGAATAGACCGTGGCCGCCAGGCCCCACACGTCACTCGGCGGACCGGCTGTGGGTGGCTGTGTGAACGCTTCGGGTGGTGACCACGGTACTGACAAGCCTTCTACTTGGTCGGTGGATTGGCGGACCGACACGGCGATCCCGAAATCGGTTAGCACCGGGTTGTCGTATTGGGTGACCAGAATATTGGCGGGTTTGATGTCCCGGTGTAAGACTCCAGCCCGGTGGGCGGTTTCAACCGCACCAGCAATCTCCACACCAATACCCAACACTTCGCTGATGGTGCGGCGGACGGTACGCAAACCGATGTTCAAAGAAGGTTTGGGACAGTACTCCATGGCCAGGTAGGGGCGGCCGTCATCGGTCAGCCCACTGGTGTAAATGGTGGCGATATGCGGGTGGGTAGACAGTTCGGCCATCGTGTCAGCCTCGACCGCCAACTGTTCGATCGCCTTGTCACCGAGGTCAGTGGTGTGCAGGACTTTCAACGCGACTTGACGCCGGGGTGTGGACTGCTGGTAGAGGAACACTTCAGCAAACCCGCCACGCCCCAACAACCGGACCGGTTCAAACCCAGCCACTTTGGGTGGGACAGCAGAGCCGCCAGCCGCATTCACCTAGTCGCCCCAGTCAACGCGCTCGTGCCGCTGCCGGGAATGGGCATCCTGGCAACCGTCAGGAGACCAGCTCGGGCCAGCGTAAAGCATCAACCACTTTGTCCCATGATCCATCAACCTTCACCGGTTCTGCTCCTTCAAGTTGAATGTGGTCTGCGTAGATGTTGACGACCACGGCGTCCTCCTGCGAGCATAAAGGACCACCCGCCCGAATCAGCTGTCCAGCGGGTTCTTCCCGGGCACCGGCGTCCTGGATGACCTCGAACGTCGACCTCAGGTTGTCTGCGGGATCGGCGTTGGCCAGGTCGCCAAGGGCAATGGCACCAAACGGCGTGGGCAGGATGCTCAGTCGCGCCGCTCCCTCAGGAGGAACCACCTGTGCCATGAGAAGGCATCGATTATCGTTGTTGCCGGGAACGGTGGCCAAGAAAAACAACAGCGACTCGTAAGCTGACAGGCGCTCCATAAGGTCCTTAAGTGGCTGAACTGGAGCCATTTCGTTTGCAGGGTCCAGGAGTTCCCTTTCAGTCAGGATAGCCAGTCCGCGACGCAAGGCTGTTCTCTCGTTTTGCGTCATGGACTCCGAGAAGGAGAACGGCCAAGATCCGTAGCCGTTGGCCACTAGATAACCTATCTCGTCTTCCGTGAGTAATATCGAATCCATTTTGTGGTTTCCTTACTAGAGTCGGGCAAGGTGTTGCACTGGACCATAAAGACAGACACCAGCACCAATCATGTTCGCATCCAGACATCGTACAGAATGGGTATGGCCTCATCTAGGTGCGTAATAACCCAGTAGTTGGTTGTGATGACTGTCTTCAAAGAGAGGTCCGGCGCTGGGGCTCCCTTAGTAATGCACTCCTGATAGTACCAGTTGAGCGTCTCGAGAAAGGTCCCTGGTATGTATGTCAAGCCGGTTGTTTTTGCCAAGGCGCCAACGATTTTCACGCCATCGTCAAGGATCGGGTTCCAAACCCGAAAGACTTTTTCTAGCCATTCTCGAAAACCAGGACTGTCATACAATGGCTGGAGGGTGAAGTTTGGCGGTCCGTATTGTCTCACGAAATCGGTCAAGCTGGATGGGTTGCTTGTGCCTCGCGAAGTAGGTGTGGCGCGATCGACCTTGCTGGCGTCTGATTGTTCTTGGGCGTTGCGATTGAGGGCGGTGGCGTTGGCTTGAAGCAGTTGGACGGCACCGCTCATGTCAGGGCGGTACTGGCTGTTCCAGGTGAGGCGGAACTTGGTTGCCAGTGGCCCAACCCATGCGGCCACTTGAATACCATTAGTCACTTTGACCGAGGAACGATTGAGCCTGTCAGAGGCCTCTCTGAACGTCTTGGCCATGTCACGCAATTGCTGAACATCGGCCCCATACATTTGTTTGCTCACGGTGTCTCCCAGTTATCTTTTTACGCAGAGGCTCTGGCCTGGGCTTCGGCATTGGACCTGGACTGGGCCGCGGTCAAGCGAAGCGAGGTGACTATTTGGTTCAGTTTTTGGCGGTGGCCCGCCCATTCTGCGCGGAACCTGTCCGCGTCCGGTCCTTGCCATTGAACCTTCGACATTTGGTTGGCTAGGTTCGTGATAACGTCTTGGATTTCGTCGGCTTCCTGGTCCATGCCGCGCGCCATGTCGTGTATCACCCGGACGTCTAAGCCCCAAAACTCACCCATGTTGCTGTCCCTTCAGTCAGTTGCAGGAGTCATGTCAGCCGGATGGGCCTGGCTACCGCAGCAACCGGGCCCACCCGGAAGACGAGACTATTTTGAAGCGGCCTCTTGCTCTTGAGCGTGCTTCCGCGACTGCTGGGCGGTTTCCTTCAGCGCATCCGATACAAGCCGCAGAGCTTTGCTGTACTTGCCGTCCCAGTCAGTGCGGAACCGTTGGGCGTCGGGGCCGGTCCACTCGGTGCTTTGCAGCGTGCTGGTCAGCGTCGACTGGATTTTGTCGATCTCGCCGGCCTTTTGGTCGAGTTGGGTCGCAAAGTTTTTGACCTGCTCAACATTCAAACCCCACATTGCCATGATTATGTTCCTTTCAGATTTGGCGGTGACGGATTGGCCACTTTGGCCTGTTGCCACCTTTGGTTGGTGTGCCGCCCGGGGTTCCGAACGGCTCTGGAAAACACGCTAGAGGCTGCCTTGACCTGCGGCAATGGGGAGAACTCCCCACTCCGAGCGCGAGCGGCACGGTCAGGCATCCAGGGCCACCTGAATCTTTTCTGGCCGGCGCGAAGCCAGCAAAAAGCCACGTCCAGGCGGGAACTCGGCAACCTTGATCCGGGGCAGCGACACCCCCAACAGTGAGTCACCGTCCATTTCGCCAGGTATCAGAAGCAGACCGCGCCGTCCGGCTTTGAATGGCTTTGACAGGGCCCAAGCCTGAGACCAGGTCGAGCTTTCCGATTCGCCCACAACCAGTTGGTCGCTTCGGGTGGCAGATCGCACCAATTGTTCAAGCGCAGGCTCGGCAGCCGTGGAGGTAAAGTCGGCAACGGATTCGATGAACATCGCCAGTTGCCCGGCCTGGGCCTCTTCGGATTCGGCCCAAGTCGCCAATTGGCTGGCCAAGTCGGCAACCGCGTCTTCGCCTTGGGCTGACTGGTCCCAGTTGACTGCCGCTTCCAGGTCAGAGCGTCTGGGCGTGAATAGCACCAGCCTGGTGTCTGGACGGCTGCGTCTGAGCGCCTTGGCCAGTGTCACCAAGGCGGTGGTGCGCCCAGAGCCGGGTGGTCCGGCCACTAAGAAGGTGCCGATGGGTACGAAGCCGGAAGGCCCCAGCGCTTGGTCATCCAGGCCGATGGCGGGCCGGCCCCGCTGGTCGGAAAGCGGCAACGAGCTGAGGGCTACTTCTTCGGGCAAACGGGCGATCCCAGGAGCTTGGCCCAGGCCACGTTTGCGGGCCGAGCGAGCCACGCCCGCAATGGCTCTCGCCTGGACGGAGACATTTGAGTCGCCACCCAGCACCGCGAACTGAAGCTCGTTCCCGTCCAAAATGCCGCGGCCAGGCGGTGAAGTCGAATCCAAGATGTCCTTGGGTACGGACATCATCAAATAGTCGTCATCGGTGGTCAGGCGCAGGACAATCCGGCGTTGAATGGTCGAACTAATCGACGGCGGAATGGCGTTGGGCCGGTCTCCGGTCATCACCACATGTATTCCCAGCGGTCGCCCATCAGCGGCGATCTGGGCGAACTGGGTGAACCAGGGGGAAAGGCCAGTGAACTCGTATTGCTCGCGGAACTGGCCGGCACCATCAATCAGAAGCAGCAGCCGCGGTTCGTCCGGCTTGCCGGCCAGCTGGCGATAGTCAACGATGTTGGTTGCGTTGACCTGGGCATACTCTCTGCCACGGCGGTCAGTCTCGGCTCGCAGGGTGCGCAACAGGCGGGTGACGCGCTCCTCGTCATCGCCGGAAATGACCGCCCCGACATGAGGCAGATCTTCCAGCACTCCCAGCGCGCCGGCTCCAAAGTCAAGGCAGTAGATGTGGATTGGTCCACCGTGCCGGGTGGAGGTGACAGCCGAAAGAGCGATGGTCCTCAGCGCGGTTGATTTTCCTGAGCCACCCGAACCGATTATCGCCAAATTGCCATCCCTGTCAGGCTGGTAGTAGACCACTGGCTGGGACTGGTGTTGGGGGTGATCTGCCACGCCCAGAAGCAGGTGCTCGTCGTCACGAAACTCGGTGAACCGAGACAGTTCGTAGAGGGGGGCCAGTGGTTCAAGCCATGGCTTGCGCGGCGGGCGTACATCGGCTCGATCGGCAGCCGCCTGGATGTTGTCTACCATCCGCGCAATGTCTGTTGGTCCGGCGTCACTATGCATCGGCACGGCGGTTGGGTCCTCCGGAGCTTCCCACTGCCCAATGGTGCCAAAGCCGAGTTCGGCAATTGTCACGCTGGCCCGCTCGGGTTCTCGAGTGGTCCATCCGCCAATGAAACCGGTTTGGAAGGCGGTAATGCGGCCAGGACCGGTTTTGGCCGCAGCCCGGCCGGGAATTGCCGGGTCAAAATGGGCGGCCATCGGTAGTCCCAACACGTCCTGCGAATCGGCCTCATCAGCCATTCTCAGGGCGATTCGGAGGTTGGTGTTGGCCCTGAGGTTGTCTTTGATTACCCCGGCTGGGCGCTGGGTGGCAAGAATCAAGTGCAGGCCTAATGAGCGGCCACGTTGAGCCACGTCGATCACGCCGTCGACAAAATCAGGCACTTCTTGGACCAAGGCGGCGAATTCGTCCACCACAATCAACAGCGACGGCGGGCATTCCGGGTCCCCACTGCGCTCCAGTTCCAGCAGATCCTTGGCCTTTTTCAGGTTCAGCAGATGCTCCCTGTGGCGCAGTTCGGCTCGAAGGGAGGTCAGGGCCCGCCGCACCAAGTGGGGAGACAAGTCGGTTACCAGCCCAACGCTGTGCGGTAACTCGGTGCATTGGGCGAAAGCCGAGCCGCCCTTGTAGTCGACGAACAAGAACGTCGCCCGGTCGGGTGAATAGGCCCCGGCCAGGCCCATCACCCAGGTTTGGAGGAATTCCGATTTGCCTGCCCCGGTAGTGCCGCCTACCAGGGCGTGCGGCCCCTGGGTTCTGATGTCGAGGGTAAAATGCCCCTCCGCTCCTTGGCCCACTAGTGCCCTCAGCCCGCTGGCCTTTCGCCGCTTTCCGCGCAACTCAGGCAGGTTGATGGAATGCGTCTGAGTCCACCGTTCCACAACGGAGCCAGGATTCTCGGCCAGGTCATGTCCGGCCATGGCCAGGTAGGACGCTGCCCCGGGCAGGTCCGATTCATCGTCGACCGGCGCACCAACGTCGACCACTGCTGACATTCTGCGAGCAAGATTAGTGGCCGATTGAGCGTCCAACCGTTCACACATAAGCGGGTGGTCCAGCAGGCCAAGGCGAACCTGCCCCACCGTGCCGGCGTCCAGGTTCTCCGTAACACTGACAAAAGTCCGGCAAGACGAGGGCAAGGAACCAACCGCGTCCGAGACCCAGACTATGTGTACGCCGCAGTCCGGCCCACGCTCGGCCAGCCGGGTCAATCGACCTCGATCAACCGGAGCCGCGCTGGTGGCCAGCACCACCACCACCGGTTGGTGAGTTGGCGGCGTTGCCGGCGCGTCTGGCTTTAGTGGACCGCGCGGCTGGGGCGGCTTGGTCTCGCCCTGCTCCCCGGCTGCCCGCCAATCGATCAGGTCCTCCAGTTTTGCCAGTAGCGCCGCACCTGTCGGGGCGGCCGCAGCCAGATGATCGCCTTCCATTGGGCTGTGTGGGGAAGCTGTGTGGGGTAGCCATTCGAGCCAGTCCCAGGCCTCACGCTGCACGGGACCAATTAGCCCGGCGACCACAAGTTCCGCCGGGGAATGCAGAGCCACCAGCTGGAAGACCAAACCTCGGGCCACCGTCTCGGCGAGGCCGCTAGAGCCGGCCACTCCGACTGAGCCGCATTCGCGCAGGTTGACAATCACTGGGGCCTGCGGCAGTAGGGCGCAGCGAGCCTTCAGGTCCACTAGCCGTTGCCAGGCCTCTGGAGTCGTGTCGTTTTGCTGGGGTAGGTCCATCGACAGCTTAGATGGCGTATCCCCAATTCCAAGGCGCAATGACAAGAAGTCTGAGTGTTCCAAGCGCCGGGTCCAAACAAGAGGGTCCAGCATTGAGACAGCTTTGGCGCATTCAGCCACCGAAGGTGAATACGACTGGCGCACTAGGCGCTCCTCGTTGTGGTCGCGGTCAATCGCCACCTCAGTTGCCGCTGCCGCCTCGCCAAACTGCTTGACCTGGTCCTTGAACTCACGCTTGGAAGTGATCAACTGATCAACGAAAGCGCCAATCATCAATATGGGGCTAAGTCCAATAAAGACAATTGACAAGACTGACCTGGTGAAGGCGTACATGACCGCGCCCATGATGAGGGGCGCCAACGTGGCCAGCCACGGAAAGCGGTTAGGTGGGCGCAGTTGCGGCGGGCGCGGTGGCGGCACCTTGCGCTCCGGGAAGCGGGCTACCACCCGAGGCGACCTGATGAACTCCGCCACCTGTCCCACGCTGGCACCGGCGCCGCCGGGACGCAGTGTCGCCAAGGTCATCTCGGTGTTGCCCAACAGCAGCTGATCAGTCGGGTTGACGGAAGTTCGCGTGACCTGCTCGCCAGCCACGACCACACCGTTGGCCGAGTTCAGGTCGACCACCTCAATAGACGAACTGACAACAACCCGCGCATGGCGAGCCGAAATCATTGGGTCTGTCAGAACCACGTCACATTCCGGCGCCCGGCCCACCACGCTGACGCCAGCTGGCAGCGAAAACTCCCGGCCGGCATCGGGCCCGGACAACACCCGCAAGGCGGCCGCAGCCTGGTGGCGCTCGCTTGCCCTAGCCGAAGGCTCGGCTTTGACCACTTCAACCTCGTCACCGGAACGCAAGGCCACGTCCTGCAGTTCGGCCTCCGGCGGTAGCACGCTGCGGGTGGGGTGGCTGGCGCCTCCGGCCCGCAGGGTAACCGGCCTGGTTGTCATTTGGCTTCCTGCCGGGTCGGCCTTAGCCAATGCCTCGGCCACGTCGCTAACACGGGCAGTGGCATCAGTGGTGACCATCAGCCTGGCGCGCCGCCGGCCCTGTAGGTATGTCAGCTTTATTCGCATGAGACCTGCCTGGTCACCTGACGTGCTGCCGTTGGGCTGGGGTGGCAGTCACGCGCCTCGAATACGGACCAGACATGGGGCTGGGGGTGGGATGGGCGGGCGCAGCCGGTTGGGCCTCCCGGTCATACTCGTCCGCCTCGTCTTCAGGCGGGGCCTCGCCCAGGAGTTCCAGGTCAGTCGCGGTTACTAGGCCGGTCGAAACGGCGTACTCCACCAGCCTGGCCCGGCGGTGGGTCGCCAGCGCATCCAGGTCCCCGCGTACGCCCTCAACACCAATGCGGTCGAGCTTCTCGCAAACATTGTCCAGTTTTCGGTTGAAACGTGTCAGGGTCCAGCCCAGGCGGTTGGCGGCTTCGCGGTTGGATGGCAGCTTGGCTCCCAAACTCCCGCCTGGGCGCAGCATGGCTTCGGCCAGGGCCACGACCAGTTGACGCTGCGACAATGTCAGCGGAATGGCACTGGAGGTGGCGGTCTCGCCGGAGACCTGCGGCGTGTCACTCGGCGTGCTCCACACAGGGGCGGTTTGGTGGACCAGCATTTCGTAGGTGGACGGGCCAGCGGTGAACATGATCCTGGTGGTGGAAAATACTAGCGGTAGCCGGCCACCGGGCGGTAGCCAAGCCTGCATTCCCGTTGACGTGTCAGTCACGGTGGCAGCAATCCGGCTACCGACGTTGATGATCCACCACAGGCCTGAGGTTTTTTCCAAGCTCAGCAACTGGCGGTGCAGAAAGGGATTGCCGTCTATGGCCAAATCGCCTTCCCTGCCGACCCCAAAGGCGTCACGCCCTTCAAGGCTGAGGCGCTGGCCTTGAAACTCGACCCATACCGTGCCCGGTCTGGGTTTCGTCGCAGCATGGCCTGGGGAAGAGCTATCGCCACCAGGCAGGGGGCTGTTCATGGTTCTCCTTATGGTGTGCAGGCGGTGGCTGGGGCCGTCGAGGCATGGCCATTGGAACGAACAATTCTGACAACGACGCAGGCGTGGCCGTTCTGATCTAGTGGGACGGTGGCGTGCGAATTGGTGGTCCGGACCCCGTTTCCGGCTTGGCCGGCCTGGTCTAGCACCGCCCACAAATATGCGTCACCAGGTTGGGGATCGGGATTGGTCCAGGTGAAACTGCCCATGGCGCCGTCAACTTGGCCTACAAGGTCTTCTGGGGCCGGGACTTCGCTTCCACCGGCTGCGGGGTTGTCCTGGCTCGTTTGGACCTGGTCAGAGTCGACGGCAGCCGGGGGTCCATCATCGGTCGAGGTGGCGTCTGCTGGTTGGTTGGCGCCGTTGCCAGGAAGAATGAAGAAGATGACTGCCACCACTCCAATGGCCAAAGTGGCCAGACCGGCTAGTGCGACAGTCAGGCCTCGCCTTGATTTGGTTGGTTGTGGCTGAGGGGCGGGGTTATGGGCGATCGACGGCCTGATCGCAGCTCCGGTCGCAGGGCGTGGCGCTTGTGCGATGACTTGAGTTGGGTAGACCGGGCGCGAGCTTGCGGGCACAGCTGCGGGGGGGTACTGGACCGGGGGGTCAGACCTACCCACGGGTCGTGGCGCCCGCAAGCGGGTGGCCAAATCGTCATCGTCCTCACCCACTGGAAGCGTCTCGATCTCATCTTGGATGACCAGGCGGGTCGGGTCGACAAACAGCTCGGCTTGGACGCGCTGCAAGGCCCGGCCCAGGTGCAGGGCGGTGGTATAGCGCCGGCCGGTTTCCTTTGTCATGCCAACGGCGAGAACCTGCTCAAGGCTGGCCGGGCAGTCGGCCCGGCCAATGGGCGGAAGAACCCCGTGCTGAATCCGGTACATCTGGGCGGCTGCCGAATTGTCTGAATCCTGGACTTCGAATGGCGCCCTTTGGGCTAGGAGCGAGTACAAGGTGGCGGCCAGGCCCCAGACGTCGCTTTGGGGACCGGACCAGGGCGGTGCCGCAAATGCCTCGGGTGGCGACCACGGTACCGACAGGCCCTCGATTCCCCTGGAGGCCTCCTGGATTGACACGGCGATGCCAAAGTCGGTCAAAGCCGGGTTGTCGTACTGAGTCACCAGAATGTTGGCGGGTTTGATATCACGGTGCAAAATCCCGGCCCGGTGGGCCGTCTCAACGGCGCCAGCAATTTGGACACCAATCTCTAGCACCTCGCCAACCGGTCGCCGGTTGCGGCGGAGGCCAGCGTTTAGGGACGGTTTGGGGCAGTACTCCATGGCCAGGTAGGGTTTGCCGTCATCGGTCAAGCCGCTGGCGTAAACGGTGGCGATATGGGGGTGCGATGACAGCTCAGCCATCGCATCGGCCTCGGCACTGAGGCGCTCAACCGCAGCCTTGCCAATTGCCCCGGTGGTCAGGATCTTGACGGCAGTTTTGCGCCGCGGGCTGGCCTGCTGGTAGAGGAATACCTCGGCAAATCCTCCCCGACCCAGGGATCGAATTGGCTCGAAACCCCTAATCGGAGGGGCATTTGATGGCTTGACTGCCGGTGTCACAAGACCGACCTGACGTTTACAGAGACATCATCGCCAAGGTCGAAGATGTCACCGTTTTGAACCATGACCTGTTCTTTTGGAGTTAGGCGGCGGTCTGGCATGCCCTCCCGCTTGAGGATGGTGCCGTTGGTCGTGCCCATGTCGCTAGCCAGCAGGCTCCATTCTTGGAGCTCGATCGCCAGGTGCGAGCGAGAAATGTCGAGATTTGGGCTGGGTACTGTCACCAGGTGGGGCACTGAGCCGTCACTGAAGCGCATCGATCTGGGCCTCCGACCAATGGCCAACGCCCGGTCCAGCTCGACCACTTCCCCGGTGGAGAACACCGCCTGGCCCAGGCTGGGCCTCGCCATCGGCACGGTCTCGCCTGTTAGCGCAACTTTGCAGGCCCGGCAGTGAGCCAGGTCCGGCGGGTTGCGGGTGCCACACTGCCCACAAAACCGCCCCAACACCTGGCCGGAGCGGTTTGCCGCGGCATCGTCAGCATAGGCGGGCGGTTTGGCTGGCGCACCAACTGGGGTCCTTTGACCGGAACTGGCCTTGTCGCCGATGCCGCCGCCTTCTGCTGGGTCCTCGGCCTTGGCTTGGCGCACAGCGGCGTGTTCAGCCCCGCCCATTTGGGTGTGGCCATCCCACATGATGTCGTAGTCATCCAGGTCGGGGTGTGGCGCGTCCGCGCCTGGGGGTATTTCGGGTGGGTCAGGTACCTCGCCTGGGCCATCGGCGGCGTCGGTCCAGACGAAAGTGCTGGAAGGGTCCTTGGAAGGGGCCTGGGAATCTGCTTCTGGCAAGTCGTTGTCTGGCCTCGACTCTTCCGGGGCCGATGGCGGCTCTGGCTCTGGCGCCTCCTCCCCAGGTTCTTCTGGGTCGGCATCAAGTTCGGCGTTGCCCGCCGGTTCGCTTTCTGAGGTGTTGGCAGCCGGGCCCAAAGTGCCTGGTTTGCGGGCGGCTTCCTGTTCGGGTTCCGGATCGCCCGTGGTCTCTGGGGCGACCTCCGGTGGCGATTCTGGGTCGCCGGTCGGCTCCATCGCCTGGTCGTGCGGTTGTTCCGGTGGGTCTGACGTCGCGGCATCAGTTGATTTGTCGGAGCGATCCGTAATTGCCAACTGATCGACAACAAGCTGGCACCTGTCGGCCAACACCATGCCGCTAATCAGCTCCAGGCCGTGACCGCGCGCGGGTGCGTCATTTGCCACGACGGTTACCACGACCGGCGGCGGCTCAAGTCTTTCTTCCCGCCAGGACGTCACCCCTCGCCCGTTGATAGTCTGCCTGGCGCTGCCGCCGCGGGCTTCAATAGCAACATTGCCACGTACCGCCAGGTGGACGGAAGCATCCTCTATGAATACGGCGGCAAGAGCAGGCAGTCCGGACAGAGTGTCGTCCTGCGCTTCGGCCAAAAGCACCTGCAAGACCTGGGCCAAAGAACCGTCCTGCCGAACCACCTCCCACAGGCGCTGCGCCAACTCCCCGGCCGCGCTGGCTTGAGTCAGGATGACGCCAGCCCCAGTGGCAAGGCAGAGCCATGTACCCGGTTGGTATTTGACAATCATGGCCCACCTACCGGGCTGAAATCGACGCGGGGAACCGTGTCATCGCTATTGCCAGCGATGCGGGTGTTGTCAATGGCGCCATAAAGGTCCTCTGCGTCAGGCGGGGTGGGGGCGTTAACCACAACCAGCGAGACGTTGTCGGTAGCGCCGGCCCGAAGAGCCTCGGCCATGAGGGCGTCAACTGCACTGCCAGGATCAGGGTGTTGGGCCAGCAGAAGTGCGATTTCGCTGTCGGGAACCACCCCAGTCAGACCGTCGGAGCAAACCAGAATCCGGTCGTTGGGGCTGATGGGCACCCACCAGTAGTCCGGCGTGAAACCAACCCCGGCGCCAAGTGCCTTGGTCACCACGTTTCGGTCTGGGTGGTCACGGGCTTGTTCAGGGGATATGCGCCCAAGGCTGATCAGTTCTTGGACCTCTGAATGGTCAACTGAAAGCTGCTCCAGGCACTGCCTGGAAAAGCGGTAGGTGCGAGAATCACCCAGGTTCACCACCAGCCAGTATGGCTGGCCTTCTTGTTGGGTCACTACCACTCCGCTGAGGGTGGTGCCGGCCTCTTTGTCAGGTTGACTGTGACTCAGGCCAGCAATCCTCTGACGGGCGGCTTCGACACAGTCTTTGACCTCGGCAACGTCCACATTCCTCCGGCCGCAAAGCCGCTCCATTTCCTCGGCCACAATTGCGCTGGCGGCATCGCCAGCCTCATGACCGCCCATGCCATCGGCGACCATGTACACCGGGTCGGCCACAATGATGGCGTCCTCGTTGACGCGACGCACTGGGCCCGCGTCGGTTTTGGCGGCGGCTGTGACAGTGGTGAGGGGAGGCGCGCTGAGGTTGGCGATCCTCTCCCCAATCCCGCGGCGTGCCAACCCGTTTGTGCCACTTGGTCGCGCCGGGGCTTGTTGGCTGGTTGCCTCCGGTGGGGCTTGGCTGCGCGGGTCTACCTCGTGAAGACTAATGGCCACTCCATCGCCGAGCATCCCATTTACCCCGCCATCGAAACCTGGCTCAACGCCGGTTTCTGGGTCGAATAAAGCCGGTTCCTCGACGACGGCCTGCGCAGCGGGAAGGTTTGCCGCGGGCGGCGGCCCCCACATTCGAGCGACAGGCGTGCCACACTGGCCGCAAAACGCGCCGCCAGGTGTCAAGGCGCGACCGCAGCGCTCACAGGCCTGCATGGTGCCTATCCTGTCCTTCCATTGCTGCCTGGCCGCCTTCGTGTGTCCCGTGACCTCGCTTCAACGAAAGGGAAACGGGGCACGCCGTATGGCAAACTCGACGAACCGGATATTGTTTCTCCATGGAAACTGTAGTCACATCTTTCGGAAGTGGGCTGGCTTCGTCCGAATCCGACGTAGCCGCACTCTTCCAGTGACTGATGTGTCAGGCCGTTTTGGCCCGGGTGCGTTGATGTGTCCGGTGTGAGAAAAGACGAGGGCCATGCCAAAGCCAATGAATAAGACCGCCCCTCGCGCGGCTAGATTGCGCGGGCGCGACCAGTGAACACGCCTACAGAAGCCCCGCTCTGTGCGGCCTGCGGCATGGTCTGCCCGTCCGGCCGCTTTTGTAGGCGCTGCGGTGCCGCATTGCCGGGACAGGGCGGCACAGGCGCAGGACAACAGGGGGCAGCCGCATCGGAATTGACGGCCACGGTCCTTGGCCCTAGGTCCGGCCCGGCAGGTGCTTCTACGCAGGCAAGCCCGCCAGGGCCTTCCTCGACGCCACTGGTGGGTTACGGTCCGTCCGGTGTACTGCCGCCGGGAGGGGGCTACTCCCCGCCGGGCCCAATAGCTGGCTACGGGCTGGGTCAGCCCCAGCAACCCGCGCCCAAGCGCAGCTGGGCCATGATCACCTTGGTCACGGCTGCAGCCGTGGTACTGGTGGCGGCTGGCGTGGTCTTTGGCGTGCCGTCGTTCCGGGAAAAGGCTCTTGGCCTGTTTAGCTCCAACAGCACTCCTACCGGTCAGAGCAGCAGGTCCGGCACCGGAGCTGACGGTGCCTTGACGGTCATCAATCCGATCCCGCTCGACCAGCGAGATGGGTCAATCGATGATTCTGCAGTCCCGCCAGCCGGGTTTATGGAGTGTTCTTCGGGAATGGAGCCAGTCAGTTGGACCAGCTTCAGCGGCGGCCAGCTGCTGATTTGCGGCTCTCGGGGCGGAGACTTCGAGGTGATGGCCAAGGATGACGGTGGCCAAACCCTTTCGGCTACGGTTCTGACCTTTACGTCTTCCGGTTGCGAGGTCGAGTTCAGCGACGGTTCAGTCATGTCGGTCTTCTTAGGTGGCGCCGTGGTGACGGTGGCACCCAGCAGCGGAGACAGCGTCACTCAGGTGGCGAGTCAGGCCTGGGATCAACGAACTGGTTCGATTAGCGCGGAACAGGTTCCAGCGACTGGGATCCAACCATGCCCTTCGGGCTCATGGCCCATTTCGCTGGCTGGCTGGCAGAGCGGCTGGCTCCGAGTTTGCGGAACGGGACCTGACCAAGCAAGTCACCTTGCGTACGAGGATGACCGGCTGGGTGAGGGCGCGGCATCGGCAATTGAAAACAACGGTGACGGCTATTGCGCAACCCTCGACAGCGGTACGGTGACCTGCGTCTACCGGTCGCCAGCCGTCGTTACTTTCACTGATCGGACGGGTCGCGTCGACCAGCGCTCAGTAATGGTCAACGCTTTTGCCGGCCAGTCAAGCGGTGGAGCCGGGCTCGGTACGGGCGCCTACGGTGTCCAGGCTCCGGAAGATACCGACCAGGACCAGGTCCGCTACTTGGTTGAGATACTCGAGAAATCCTCGACAGCCAGGGCCAAGCTTGGGCCGGCCGTCTCCGCAGCAGCAGCCTGCGAGAATCTTTCAGGCCAAATCGCCACCATCAGTTCGGTTGCCGATAATCGGCAAGAGTTGTTGGATGCACTGAGGTCAACGCCAGTTGACCAAATCCCCGGTGGCATTGAGTTGGTTTCCCAGCTAACCCGGGCTCTAGATGCCTCATTAGGGGCCGACCTGGCCTACCTGGATTGGGCCCAAGCCAAACAGGACTCAGGCTGCGCCCCCGGCGCGGGCAAAGGCGACTACGACCGCGCGGCGGGCTTCGACACAGTTGCCACCGAAGCCAAAAAGGCTTTTGTCGAGAACTGGAACACCAACATCGCGCCCCGCTATCGGGTGTCGACCTTTGAGGAACCCCAAATCTAGAACCCATCCGGGAGACCGACCGGAGGTGCTCGCAACGTTCCACGCGGACCGCCATTCTTGGTGAGGAAGCCCAACTAGCCGTGTTGGCCGTGCGTGTTTTCGGCCGGTCAGCTGCCGTAGGCGCCAAACCACCGGGAAACCTGGGCCTGTGGGCGTATCCGGGCAGACCGCCGCGGGCACCAGCCGACTATTGCATGGAAGCGCACACAACATACGCCGTTCCATCGAACACGACGTTTTCCCAATACCAGCTCTCGCAGTCGTAGGTGTTTGCGGCAAGCTTGTCGATCTTCCATTTCGTCGGTCGGAGGTCATCAACCGAGACACCGTGTTCACCAGCTATCCGCTGTTTGGTCTCCGCGTCATCAGCGAACCAAGGGCGGTGGAAATTGTCGCAGGGAGACCAATCCCGGACCCATCCGCTTCCGGACCCAGTGTTTCCAATCTCGAAGGCCGGGAAGCAGACGCCTTCCGCCGGCAGCGGGACGAACCAAAGAGTTGTCCCACTGGAAATCGACGAGCAATTCGAGTCTTCTGGGCAGTTTGCGAGGCTCACTAGCCTCACGGCGGCGCGGCGGGTGGCGCAGCCCACTTCCATGGTCTTCCAGTCCTTGGGTGGGTCGGACTGGAGCTCCCCGGGGGAAACCGACAGGCAGGTGCCTTCCCTAAGTGTCGGTTCAGTGGGGGTTGGCTTGGGGGTTGGCTTGGGCGAGGGCGTTGGGGTCGGCGTGGGGGTGTGCGTCGGGGTCGGCGTGCTCCGGTTGGCTGAGGCGGCCTGCACCGTCGAAGCCTCATCCACCCGGCCTGGTTCACCACCTGTGGTCATCGCCCACACCGCCCCGCCAATGACCACCGCCAACGCAGCTGCGACGCCAATCAGCCCGCGGCGCAGCGTCCGATTTGGCCCTGAGGCGGTTTTGCGGGGAGAATACCGTTTCTTCTCTCCCGATGGAGTCGACAGTGGATCACCGGCTCGACGTGGCGGATTAGGGCTGCCCAATCCGGCCGGTTTGATACCGGAGTTGTTTTTCTGTTTTTCCCCTGTGCCGGTTTTGTCGGCAGCGGGAGCACCGTCGTCGCCTCCAAGTGGTTCGATGTCTGGCGCCGTGGTCAGGGTTGGTGCCAGCAGGGTTTCGTCTGGGAGTTTGCTGCCGACCGCCGGCATTGCCGGGCCTGTTGCCCCGGCCTGACTGGTCGCATCGGTCTGCCCGCTAGGGTCGGTTGGGCTGGTCGCACCAGTCAGTTCGACTTGCCCGGCCCGCCGGCCGGGCCCAGCTGTTCTAGGCGGCTTGACCTGTTTGGCCGGTTCAGCCTTGCGTCCCGGCCCAGCTGTTCTCGGTGGTTTGGGCTGTTCGCCAGTTTCAGCCTTTCGGGTTGGGCCTGTCGACTCGACCTGCTTGTCCGATCCGACCGACCCGACCGGCCCGTCAAGTTCGACCCGTTCAACCGATTCAGCCAGTGCGTCCGGTTCGACCCTTGTGGCCGGTTCGACCGGCGCATCGAGCTTGGCCTCGTCTACTGGTTCGGCCTGTTTAGTGGGCCCTGTGACACCGCCGAAGACAGCCGGTTCAACCGGTCTGGTTAGTTCAGGCTGCTCGACCAGGCGAGGGTCACGCAACCGGGTCAACGTGATCTCATCAGCATCATCGCCGCTCACCGGCACTGGGACATGTTGAGAATCAGATTTGATGACCATTCGGGTCGGGTCGATACCCAGTTCGGCTTGCACCCGTTGCAGAGCCCGACCGAACACCAGGGCACTGGCGTAACGCCGTTCGGGGTCTTTGGCCATGCCCACTGCCAGAACCCGGTCCAAACTAGCCGGACAATCCACCCGACCGACCGGTGGCAACACGTCGCGTTCAATCCGCCCCATCTGAACGGTCGCAGTGTTATCCCCACCGGTGATCTCAAACGGCGCCCGGCCAGCCAACAGGGAGTAGACGGTGGCTGCCAGGCCCCAAACGTCGCTTGGTGGCCCGGCCGTTGGTGGCTGTGTGAACGCTTCTGGTGGCGACCACGGTACTGACAGGCCTTCTACTTGGTCGGTGGATTGGCGGACCGATACGGCGATCCCGAAATCGGTTAGCACCGGGTTGTCGTATTGGGTGACCAGAATGTTTGCTGGTTTGATGTCACGGTGTAATACTCCGGCCCGGTGGGCGGTTTCCACCGCACCAGCAATCTCTACACCAATACTCAAAACTTCACTGATGGTGCGGCGGACGGTACGCAGTCCGATGTTCAGCGATGGTTTGGGACAGTACTCCATGGCCAGGTAGGGGCGGCCGTCATCGGTCAGGCCACTGGTGTAAATGGTGGCGATATGCGGGTGGGTTGACAGTTCCGCCATCGTGTCAGCCTCAACAGCCAATTGTTCGATCGCCTTGTCACCAAGGTCACAAGTGTGCAGGACCTTCAACGCCACCTGACGCCGCGGCGTGGACTGCCGGTACAAGAACACTTCAGCAAACCCACCCCGACCCAACAACCGGACAGGTTCAAACCCAGCCACCTGGGGAGGACTAGCCGAGCCGCTAGCGATCACGAAACGACCCCCAGAACTAGCTGAGCTGTGGTGTTGCCGAGGTGCGACATGATCACGTAACACCAACTATTGCATCGTCGCGCAGGCGACATAGGTTTGACCGTCGAACACCACGTTGTCGAAGTAGTACTGACCGCAGCTGGATGCACCAACAGTAAGCCTGTCGATCTTCCACTTTGATGGTTGGAGGTCTCCAACCGAGACACCATGTTCGCCAGCAATTCTCTCTTTCGTTGCGTCGCTGTCAACGAAAGGCGGTCGGCGGAAATCATCGCAGGGAGACCATTCCTTGACCCATCCTGTTCCGACTCCGGTGTTTCCAATTTCATAGGCGGGGAAGCAGACGCCCTCCGCCGGTAGCGGGACGAACATGAGAGGCGGGTTCGTGCCGCCGGGCAATCCCGCGCAACCTGAGTCATCTGTGCAGTTGTCGGGATTCACGAGTCTGACTGCGGCACGTCGCGTTGCGCAGCCCACCTGCATGGTTTTCCAGTCCTTGGGCGGATCTGTCTTGAGTTCCCCTGGCGAAACCGATAGGCAGGTGCCTTCCACGAGGGTCGGTTCAGTTGGAGACGGCGTTGGCATCGATCCGGATTTGGACTTTGGAGACGGGCTTGGTGCGAGCAACGGGACCTGGGCCGAGCCCGGCGTGGCGGTCCGTGTTGGTGTTGGTTCGACCGGAGGGGCGGCGTCACGGGTATGCCCGGGTGTGGCGGCCACTACCGGTTCGGGATCACCGCTAAAGAGATACGCCAAGAAAGCGCCTCCAGCAATGGCGACCACCGCAACGGCCACGGCCACCAAGGTGCGCCGCAACCTGCGCCCCGGTGTTGAGCTGGCCTGGGTCTCGGGTCTTGGCTCCCAGACGCCAGGTTGGGTCGTCAGAGGTCGGTTTTCCGGTGGTCGGTTGTAGATTGGCACCGCCCGAGTTGGCGCCAACAGGGTTTCGTCTGGGAAGGTGCTGCCGACCGCTGGCCGAGTGGGGGCCGTGGACACAGCCAGCCTGGTGTCATTGCCTAGCCCGCTCGGATCGACCAACCTGCCGGGTTCGGTTGGTCTTGCCGCCCCAAACTGCGCTACTTGCTCGGCTGGCTGACCTGGCCCAGCTGTTCTTGGTGGGTTGACCTGTTTGGCCGGTTCAGTCTTGTGTCCCGACCCAGCTGTTCTCGGTGGTTTGGACTGTTCGCCAGGTTCAGTCTTTCGCGTTGGGCCTGTTGGCTTGACCTGTGGGGTCGAATCGGTTGCCCCAACCTGTTCGCCCGGCCCGCCCGGCTCGTCGAGTTCGGCCTGTTCAACCGGTTCAGCCAGTGCGTCCGGTTCGACCTGCCCGGCGGCCTTTCTGGTGGGTCCGGTTTGACCGTCAAAGACGGTCGGCTCAACTGGTCTGGTTGGTTCCGGTTGGTCGATCAGCCTTGGGTGGCGTAGGCGAGTCAGAGTGTCGTCGGGATCGTCACCAACCTCGGCAACAACGGGTGGGGTGTCTTGGTTGTCGGATTGGATGACCATTCGGGTTGGGTCAATTCCCAGTTCGGCTTGAACCCGTTGCAGAGCCGTACCGAACGCCAACGCTGTGGCGAAACGTCGTTCAGGATCCTTCGCCATGCCAACGGCCAGCACCCGGTCCAAGCTGGGCGGGCAATCAGCCCGACCTACCGGTGGCAACACCTCGCTCTGGATCCGCCCCATCTGAACCGAAGCCGTGTTGTCGCCACCAACAACCTCAAACGGCGCCCGCCCGGCCAACAGCGAGTAGACCGTGGCCGCCAGGCCCCAAACATCACTTGATGGCCCGGCCGTTGGCGGTTGAGTGAACGCTTCTGGTGGCGACCACGGTACTGACAGGCCCTCCACCTGATCGGTGGATTGGCGGACCGAAACAGCGATACCAAAATCGGTCAGTACCGGGTTGTCATATTGGGTCACCAGAATGTTGGCTGGTTTGATGTCACGGTGTAGCACTCCGGATCTGTGGGCGGTCTCCACCGCGCCAGCGATTTCTACACCAATACCCAGGACTTCGCCAACGGTGCGGCGGACGGTGCGCAGCCCAATGTTCAAAGATGGTTTGGGACAGTACTCCATGGCCAGGTACGGGCGGCCGTCATCGGTCAAGCCACTGGTATGAATTGTGGCAATATGCGGGTGAGTAGATAGCTCAGCCATAGTGTCGGCTTCAAGAGCCAGTTTCCCAATCGCCTTGTCACCGAGGTCACTAGTGTGAAGGACTTTCAACGCCACTTGACGGCGTGGCGTGGACTGCCGGTACAGGAACACATCAGCAAACCCGCCGCGGCCCAACAGCTGGACAGGTTCAAACCCCGCCACTTTGGGTGGGGCCGGAGAGCCACCGGCATTCACCAGACCACGCCCCTATCGCCTCACTTGTTCTCAAACACCGAGCCCGCCACCGGTTCGCCGGGCCCGTCCCCGCCGTTGGCATTCCCAACCGGCAGACCGGTCGGCAACCGCGATTGTCCCAGCCCGCCAATCAGCAAGGAATGGGGAGAGTCCCCATGGGGTTCTGCGCCAAGGAATCGGCGGGATCGATGCCGCTCGACCCCTTCGTCGCTTGATCGTCCGTATTTGGGCCGTCGGGCGCATGTCGGTGAAATGAGAGATACCAAACTTGCTATCGCAACAACGTTGACCCCAGGCTGAGCCTGACGGTAGGCTCTCTTGCGTTTGCAAAGATGGCCGTAGCTCCAGCGATTGCCCCAGTGCCATCTCGAGGAGGATTCTTCAGTGTCTGGGTATCGCCCGCGTTGCGCAGGTCACCAGCACCCAACTCACTTAGAAATAGGAGTTCCTGATGTCTCGTGACCTTGAAGTCGTGCCCCTAAACACTGACAACCCTGAGCCGCGTGTCGTCTGCACGGTGTTGGTGGACGCATCCAGTTCAATGGAAGGCGAGCCGATTCGCGAGTTGAACAAGGGATTCGCGGATTTCAGGCGATTCCTGCGTGACGACGAGTTGGCCAGCCGCCGCACCGAAGTCGCAGTCATTGAGTTCGGCAGCAGCGCCCGGGTCGCGATCCCATTGCAGGAAGGGAGGTCGCTGCCAAGCTACACCTTCCAGGCCAACGGACTGACCGCGATGGGGAGCGCAATCAACAAGGCGCTCGACATGGTCGAGGCGCGAAAGCGGGATTATCGAGCCGAGGGCATTGAGTATTACCGCCCATGGATTGTGGTCTTTTCCGATGGCGCTCCCACCGACGCAGATGAGTTCGAGCGGGCCGTTCAGCGTTTGGCAGACGTGGCACAGCACAAGGGTGCCACAGTCTTTCCAATTGGAATCGGCAGCCGCGCCAATCTACCAACCCTCAGCAGGTTGTCGATGCCGCAGCGCCCGGCCATGAGGCTGGCCGGGGTCAACTTCAGTGCCTTTTTCGAGTGGCTGTCGGCATCAATGTCAGCTGTCGCCAGTAGCCAGATTTGCGGGTCAAACGACGACGAACTGGCCGCCATGACCGAGCAAGTGCAGCTAGCAGACATCTCTGGGTGGGCAATTGCCTGACCGGTGAGCGTCGAGATGCCTGCCACCCTTGTCCGCCGCGCCGCCACGGCGAGATGCGTGCCGTGGCCGGGGTTTTTCGTGAAGATCGAGGCCGCAAGGGTCGACATGGTCACTGAGTGGGGCGTCAATGGGCAGTAGACCGCAGATCGTCGGTGCGCGAGCCACTGGCCCGTCACACCTTCAGGCAGGCAAAGGCTGCGATGACGCGTTCGCTTGGATCAGTTTTGGCCAGCACTACCAGGTGCTTGCGGTCGCCGATGGCGCTGGCAGCGTCACAGGGACCTCGGCCTGGGGCTCTTGGGCCGCCACTCAGTTTGTAACGTCCGAGGCCGTCGCGTGGTCACTGTTGCACGAGCTCTATTCCGCGACAAACAAGAGCCAAGTCGACGGCAGGTTGCGACTTTTGTTTCATGGCGCGCTGGGTCACGTCCGGTACTTCGGCAGAGCACTTTCTCTTTCGCCAGAATCAATGAACACGACCTTGTGTGTTGCCGTTTTGGCCCCTGGCCATGCCTACGTCGCACAGATCGGGGATGGGATTGTAGCAACACTCGATGGAAAAGAAGCCAAGACCGTACTTGTCGAAGCCAAGGGAGAGTCGGCTGCGACCGACACCCATTTTCTCCAGCTACTGGGGCGCGAACCCGGCCATCCGCAGTGGCGCTGGGACGACCTAGGCAACGTCCCTGCGATTGCGCTCTCAACTGATGGGCTGCGCTACCAGGCCACCTCGATTAAGGACAACTACGCGGCGTACCCTGGGTTTTTCGAAGCACTTTGGCAGATTCTGGCATCTGGAGACCTCTCACCGGACCAACTCGAAACGTGGCTGAAGGAGAGGGCAACCGTTCACGATCCCCCGGGTGACGACAAGTCGTTGCTGCTAGCACTCCGGGCTCCCATCGACACTCTTCCGCCCCCCGGACAGAGGGTTCCAGTCTTCCGTTACAGCAGCCTCATGCCGGCGTCGCCGCCGCCGAAGCGAGGAAAAGAGGGGCCAAGGACTGTCTCTAGGCGGCCACCGAAAAGCCCGGCCGGGGTCGCGGTCACCCCTCGTCCAAAAGCCCCAGGGCGTGATCCAGCAACCATGGTCTTCGACGTCGGTTCTGACGGGCAACCGCAGCATGTTGGTGCGATGCCTGGACCACCGCCGAGAGGTGCTCCGTCGGGCCGGCAGCGCAACCTGCCTCCTGCCGCGAAGCGGCCCTGGTGGCTCCGGTTACCTGGATGGGGTTGGCGGCGCCATCCGAAGCCAAGCCCCAAGGAGGGTCAAAGTCATCGCCCCGGAGACACAGGGCGGCCAACATGACTGAGTACGCGAACGCCGCTGGTGAACCTGTTTCCACGGGTCAGCTTGTGGGCAAAGGCGGCGAAGGCTCGGTCTACAAGGTGTCCGGGCAGCCGGACCTGGTGGTAAAGGTATTCCACGACAAAGACATCGCCCGCGCCAGGAAGGCCAAAATCCGCGCAATGGTGGCAAACAAGCCGCGGCAGCGTACTGCGGTGGACAAACAATCTGGGAAAACCATGCCGGTGCTGACGTGGCCGGAGGATCTTGTGTTACGCGGCAAGCAAATGTGCGGTTTCACCATGCAGGCTGTCGACATGAACAAGTCGGTCGAGATTCACAATGTCGAGAGTATCGCCGCTCGCGAAGCACGTAGCTGGACACAACGACTTGGCCTCGGGCTTAGGGCCAACATTGCGCGCAACCTCGCATTCCTCGTCAGCCAGGTTCACAGTGTTGGGGCGGTGATAGGGGACTTCAATGAGCGCAACGTTCTCGTGTCGAAGAACCTGGTTGTCACCATGATTGACTGTGATTCAATGCAGGTCAAGGACAGGAAAGGCCAATACCACCCCTGCGAGGTGTTTCAGCCCGGTTTTCTCGCACCGGAGCTAATTGGGAAGTCACTGAAGACCTTTGTCCGGCAGCCGAGCTCCGATCTATTCTGCCTCGCGGTCCACATTTATTGCCTTCTTCTGGACAGGCACCCGTTCCGCAACGGCCTCTACCCCCCAGAGCTGGGCAACAAGCCATACAACGCAGTTCTGGCCCGCGATGGTCAATGGAGAGGCAGGGCGGGTGGTGCTCTGAGGATCGAAAAGAACCAACTGGACCCAAGGGTATTCCTACCGCCGAGCACATTGTCGCTGTTCGAAAGGGCCTTCCAAGCCGGCGCGGAAAACCCGGAACTGCGCCCGTCCGCGGGTCAATGGGAATCGGAGCTCAGCCGGTTCATCGGGGCCTGGAAGCCCACCCAGTGGAAGACTTCCACTCTCAAGCGGCGAGCTACTTAAGGTAGGCGCAGCGTGAATCTAAAGCCAGATCACTACGCCGTTTTGGGCGTCCCGGTGGGTGCGGAACCTGACACGATTCATGCGGCGTTTCGCTCCCTCGCGCGCCGGTACCATCCTGATCAGAACCACAGCATGCCCGCTGTTGGGGACGTGTTTAAGCAAATCACCGAAGCCTATTCGGTTCTTTCAAACTCGAAGGCCCGCCGGAGATACGACCAGGCCCGTCACGGCAGCAGACTCGGCTCCCCAATCAACCGTGTGCCATTTGCGACCGCCGACGGCAGTCCTTTGATCCTGGGCCAGCGCGTGGCCGGACAAGACACGCGAAGCTCGGTCTTTCGGGTGGCCGGCCGGTCAGACTTAGTGGCGAAGATCTACCACGATCACGAGATCAATGCCAACAGGCGAGCAAAGATCATGGCCATGGTGGCGAGCAAGCCCAGACAGCGGACAGCGCAGGACAGGCGGTCTGGCAAGACGGTTCCTGCCCTGGCGTGGCCGGAGGACGCGGTCTTACGGGCCGGTCGAGTGTGCGGCTTCACCATGCCTGCCATCGATATGAACCAATCCGTGGAGATCCGGCGCATCGAAAACGCCCTTGCTCGCGAAACCCGCACTTGGACGAGCCGGCTCGATCTTCGGCATCGGGCAATTATTGCCCTGAACCTTGCGCTCATCGTTCGCCAGGCCCACGAGTCAGGAATAGTCATTGGCGACCTTAGTGACCACCGCATCGTGGTTTCGCCAAGCTTGGTCGTGTGCCTCAGGGACTGCGATGACATGCAGGTTAGAGACGCAGCAGGCAGGTACCACACGTGCGAAGTGTCTCAGCCGGGTTTCGTGCCGCCTGAGCTAGCTGATGTTGATCTGAAAACAACCATTAGGCAGCCGAGCTCTGATCTGTACTGCCTCGCTTTGCATGTTCATAGCCTCATAGCTGAGGGCAGCCTCACGCCGGAACTGGGGGAGCTGTCTGTCCGTGCGTCAGGCAAGGGAAAGGCTGATCCAGGTCTACGTCCAACTACGGATCAATGGATCAAATCCCTTGCAAGATACCTGGCGGAATTGAAGCAAGATGGCTCTCGCGCCGGGCCGCGTGCAGCCGCGGGGCCAGCTCGGAGTTCGCCGCAGGGCCAAACGCAAGCAGGCGGAAAGATGGGCGCGACATGGGGTTGATCGACTGCGGCGACGCCCGGGCCCACGAGTACCCCGACCACCTGCCGGCTTGCCCGTACTGCCGGCAAAAGAAAACTAGGCAAGAGTCGATTGAGCCGCCTGTCGTGAGGCAACGTTTCTTGACACCCTGGCGAACCTTCGTCCTAGCTCTTTTCATTGCGGCGCTCCTCGTCGTCGTCGCTCTCGCCCTTGCCGCAAACAGCGGCGCCTTCGCGGCCTCGGCTGCATTGGCCCAATCTCCGGCTCTAATCATGGCAACGGGAGCAGACCCAGGTACGACAGGGCTGGCATGGAATGACTGGGGCCAGGGTGGCGAAGACAACGCGGCCAGAGCGGGTGCCAAAACCGCACATGGCGAATGTGGCTGTGGTGTGACAAGCAGAATCGAAATTGAACAGACACAAAGGAGATTTCGGAATGAATTTCTGTGGTAACTGTGGTAGACAACTTGCACCCGGCGGCTTTTGCCCAACAGGGTGCCCGACGAAAGGATCCGGGGCCGCAAATCCCGCCCAGCCGCAGGTGCCACTCGCAAGGGTCGCACCAAGCCCATTAGCGACTGACACCCAAGCTTGTCTCAAGGCTTTCTTTTCATCAAAGCCACTTGGGGCAATCGGTGTCGCGGCCAAATCGCGAGCCCATGTCTGGCTGATACTTGGAGGGGCAAACGTCTTTGTCTCTGCACTAGCGTTTATGCTGATTCCCGCCATTGCCATCCAACAAGTCGCCACTGGTGCCTCGAGCGTACTGGGCGGTTACGGCGGATACGTCGGTGAGTCCGTCAGGGAGGCTATCCCGTATGGTCCTCTCTTTGGCTACGGCCTTGTTTGCTCGCTTGTGTCCTACTTTCTCATGTGTGTGCTCGTTAAGGCGCTGTATGCAATGTTCAGGAAGCCCGTTCCCTTTATGGCGGTCTTGAATATTGTCTCATCAGCCTTGCTGGTGTCAACTTTGGTGGCAGTAGCCGCCATCCTGACGTGCCTGCTGTTCCCGCCGTTGTCAATGTTCCTACTGGCCATCGGAGTAGTCGGGTTTACTGTTTCCTTGTATGTTGGCATCCAACATGGGGCTCAATTCGCAGGGGCGAGCCCGTTTTGGGCCTTTTTGGGCATGTTCGCCACGTATAGCATCGTATTGACGCTAACCAACATCGGTTTCCTGGTGCTCGCGCTTGCAAGGAACCTCACTTAGTTGCCCGCGACCCGGTGAGCAGACGGTAACGACCGTGGTAGCAGCGATCGGTGTCAGAGTATGGGCAGCGCCGTAGCGATGTGGCCAGGACGAATGGGATGCCTGGCGGTGGTTGGAGTCGATCTTTCGGGTGGGCTCGTCGCGGAAAGGGCTGATGTATGAGCGGTGGTCGTGGAGGGTCGTGCCTTGGCCGGCTGTTGTTCGGGTTCCTGGTTCTGTGTTTTGTAGTGTTTCCGGTGGCGGCCCTGCTCGGTAACGAAGAACTC
This sequence comes from Micrococcales bacterium, assembly GCA_009784895.1. NCBI lineage: Bacteria > Bacillati > Actinomycetota > Actinomycetes > Micrococcales > Micrococcales bacterium. The sequence goes on from WQXJ01000027.1 coordinate 29,545, forward strand.
ATGGTGGCGATCCGGCAGGTCATGCCGTTAGGCGAGTACGTCACGGGGGTGGTGGAACTCGTGGCAAGCACCATCGCAAATGTGGATGTTGGGGAGTTTGCCAGCGGCGTGCTCGAGCCAATCGTCTCCGAACCGAACGACGCCGTGCTCGCCGGCATCATGGCTAACATGTCAAAGTTTCTCATGGCGTTTGCGATTATCGGAGTGCTGAAGATGGCGAGGGAAACGGCTCTGAATGAGAGCGCGGTTGGTAAATGGCTGGGGGATGTGGGCATTGAGGGGATCCTGGTGCCACTAGGCGTTTCAATGTTCTTCACGCTTTTCATCGATCGGGGAGTCGACCTAATTGCCGGATCGGATCCTACCTGGCTGACGGCGGTTCAAAGCGTACTATCTTTTGTGCTGCTGGGCCTGGTTGTGTGGCTTGTGGTCTGGCTCCTCGGTGCGATAACGGCTCCGGTGAAAAAGGCGATCGCCCTGTGCTACCTGGCGATAATGATTCTGTTGAAATTGCTGATTCTGGTGTGGGGCTGCGGAGTCATTGTTCTTTTGGGACAGTTCCGGCAATCCGACAATACGGATTTCCTAATCATGGCGGTCGGGCTGCTCACCGCGATTGGGCTGCTAGTTCTGGTCAAGATCGCCATCAAGACGACAGTCTCGGGTGTTGACGTTCCCAAGCCCCTTTACTATTTCTTCGCGTAGGGGCTGGTCAAATGCCCCGCCGCGGTGGGCGCTCGGTGCTTTGGCCCGGTCCGGTACGCCGCACCACACCGCAAGGGTTAGCAGCATCGTCAGTCGCAGAAGTACACCGTCTTTCCGTAGATTGTCGCGGGCATGACCCAATCTCCCAGCATGTCCGCCTGGCCAAATCGGAAGCCTCTGATGGTGTGATTCTTGACGGATTCGCGGGTGACACACGTTTCCTGCCCAGGGGACTGTTTGATGTGCCACAAGACGCTGTGGATCTGGCGATGATACGCGATCGCAGTATTAGCAAAGTAGACGGTGACCAGGATGGACCCTACCAAGACCAGTCCAGCCGCTCTGGTCGCGGGTCGCGGCCGTAGGCGGCTGGCCAAGGCGGCTTTTCGGAAATAGTAGAGCAGGCCAACCACGCCAAGCATGTACGCCGGAAGTAGCCAACGAGCCTGAGCCTTGACCTGCGATAAGGCTGTGGTGTGGACGCAAATGAATAGTCCAAGGGTGGCGAACGCCCTCAATTCAGCTGGTGTCAAGCGAGGCACCTGGCGTGATGCCTTTGGGGTTGAGGTGACCAGAACCAGCCAGAGTAGTAGTCCAACGATCACCAATGGTCCAACGATCTGAAGTGCGTTGAAGCCAAAATGGCTTAGCAACTTCCAGCCACTGCTGATCGGCGAGCTCAGCAAGGCCGCCAGTGAAATGTAGTCCTCACGCAATAGGTACGTTGGGCTGTTCTGGTAGGCCGAGACACCGGCCCCCACCACATACATCAGGACAGTTGACACTCCCAGGCCAAGGAATGCCCAAAAGCGCCACGACGCGACAAACGATTTGGCCGAGCCCTGGTCTGGCCTTCGCCATCGGTCGAACAACACCACGATAAGGGCTGTTATCGCGAACGCCGCCGGGGTGACGTTGGTCGAAAACCCAAACAAGAACCCAAGTAGGGCCATGGCCAAGTTGAAAGCGCGAGATTCCGGGGTCTTGCGATCCAACAGGCGGTAGATGAAAGGCATCAGGAACACAAGGGACAACACGGCAATGAGCAAGTAGTTGTGAATCACAGAAAAGCCGGAGTAAAGCGACCTGCCCATCCAAGTCAAGAACACGGCAAGAAACACGGTGCTGAAAGTTGCTGCGTCGGGTGCGCGTAGCCGCGGCCGCCTTTGGAGAGCCAGCAGCGTCATCAAGTACAAGGCCGTCAAGGCGAGGATCAGGTCGATCAAGCGAAAGACAGTGTCTGGGCCAAAAGCGAACTGGTAGTCGAAGAAATTGATCACGGCCCATGCGTACATGTCGCTGATTCGCGAGTTGTTGGCGAACGCCGCGGCCGCGTCGCCCAGCACATCAGGCGGAGTGCCAGCACCTTGGTAAATGTCTTCGGCCGCAACTGTGATGACGAAATAGGACACAACCAGGAACAAGACTGGCACCAGATACAGTGCAGTGGCGAGTGCCTTATGCGATCGGGTCAACGAAGGCGCCACCGGGGACTTCCCGGGCTCAAAGGAAGGCGAGCGCATCGCACGCAATGTGGGTCAGCGGTTTCCTCTGGCAAGCACCAGGTCAGGCAAGCTACTAAGGCTCACTAGGGCTCGCCAAGCCCTAACAAATCTCCAAGGGTGTCCGAGTCAGCTAAGTACCCGCATTGGTTCGTGATCTGCTTGGCGGTCCATGCCCATTCGTCTTCATCCACAGGGACGTCTTCGTCGGGAATAGACTTGGCGATCCTTTCCAGGACAGCCCGCCGCTCCTTGCTACTCAGTGAATACCACTCGCCGCAGGTTGTTTGGGCACCTTTGTTGGACGAGCCACATCCGGCTCCGCAAAAGCCAAGTACGGTGACGGCCAAAGCTGCCGCAATCGCCTTTGTGATTCTTTTCGTGGCCATTCCTACTCCTGTTCGGTGCGTGCTCTTTCGTCAAGCCACGTTGGGTGTGGGCTTGCCTCGGTGCCCTGGTTGGCTGCGGGACCATAGACAGTCCCGACGGCGGCAGCGGGGCTGACTGCCGCGTAGATTTGCATATGCAATACCATATCCCAAATGTCGGGCCCTGTTGCGACCTGGGACAACCCTGACCGGCGAGGCAGGTCCGTTGGCAACCACCGTTGCGGCGTGGCATCCTTAGTTCATGTCGACATGGGAGAATGCCTCGCTCTCCGGAGTCCCGGAGCGATCAATAACTGGTGACGAGCGGCCGAGGGATGCGGTCCGCAACCAGGTGCTTGACACTGCTGAGGCGCTGGTCGGCCAGCATGGCCTGACCGTCGGCTTGGGGCATTTGAGCTTCGACGAAATCATCAACCTAGCCGGCGTCTCGCGGACCACCGCTTATAGGGTTTGGCCTCGTAAAGAGCGTTTTCTCGAAGACCTGCTGCGTCGCTTGGCCGATGTCGCCAGCCCCTGCTACGGCCCGCTCGACGACGAGGCTGCTGAGTTGGCCTTTGCCACGCTGCGGGAAAACGTAGGCGCACTAGAAACAGCCGAAGGTCGCCGGGGGGTGCTGGTTGAGATGTGCCGGGTGACTGCGGATGGCTGGTTCAGGGGTGTCGCCTTATCGCCAACGTGGAAGACATACGTGGCACTGATCGCCACTATCCGCTCGCTGGGTGACCAAGAACTGGCCAGTGAGCTGCGTGAGCGGATGGAAGCAGTTGACGATATTGGCGCGCA
>WQXJ01000028.1 GCA_009784895.1 Micrococcales bacterium
CTAGGACCAGGGGTCTGGGGTCAGGGTGTACTTGGTTTCCAGGTATTCGCCGATGCCCTCAAACCCGCCTTCGCGTCCCAGGCCGGAGGCTTTCCAGCCACCGAAGGGCGCCGCGGCGTTTGAGACCACACCCATGTTCAGGCCCATCATGCCGGTCTCCAAGCGTTCGATCATGCGCTGGCCGCGGGCCAGATCTTTGGTGTAGACGTAGGAGACCAGCCCGTACTCGGTGGCATTGGCGGTCTGAACGGCCTCATCTTCACTGTCAAATGGCACAATCGCCAGAACCGGACCAAAGATCTCTTCCCGCAGAATGTCGCTACCGGTCGGTACGTCACTGAGAACGGTGGCTTCGAAAAAGGTACCGGGGCCGTCAATGGCACTACCCCCGGCGCATAGGACCGCGCCTCGGGCCACGGCCTCATCCGTCAGCTCCTTGGCTTTGGCCACCGCAGCGGTGTCGATCAGTGGGCCAATGGTGACGCCCTGGCCGGTTCCCCGGCCGGTTTTCATGGCCTTGACCCGTTCGGTTACCCGGGCCGTGAACTGCTCAAGAACGGCCCGTTGCACAATGAAGCGATTGGCCGCCGTGCAGGCTTGACCAATGTTGCGGAACTTGGCCGCCATGGCGCCTTCAACCGCCTGGTCCAGATCGGCATCGTCAAAAACCACAAACGGTGCGTTGCCGCCCAGCTCCATCGAGGTGCGCAGCACACCCCCGGCGGCCTGCTTCAGCAGGTGCACTCCAACTTCAGTTGAGCCGGTAAACGACAGCTTGCGCAAACGAGGATCAGCCAAGATCACCTCAGATACCCCGCCCGAGTTGGTCGTGGGGATGACATTGACCACACCCGGTGGCAGACCCACGTCCTGTAACAAGCGGGCGAAATACATCGTGGTCAGTGGGGTCAACCGGGCCGGTTTGACCACCACCGTGCAGCCGGCCGCCAGCGCCGGCGCGATCTTCCGCGTGGCCATGGCCAGCGGGAAGTTCCACGGCGTGATCAGATAGCACGGACCGACCGGATGCTTGGACACAATCATGCGCCCGGTACCTTCCGGGTTGGCTCCATACCGCCCGGTCACGCGGCTGGCCTCTTCGCTGAACCAACGCAGGAACTCCCCGCCATAGGTGACCTCACCTTGGGATTCGGCCAGGGGTTTGCCCATTTCGAGGGTCATCAGCAAGGCAAAATCGTCCCGGCGCTGCTGCAGCAGTTCAAACCCCGCGCGTAGCAGTTCGGCGCGCTGGCGGGCCGGCGTACCAGCCCAGGTTGGAAAGGCCCGGCAGGCCGCGTCTAGAGCCTTCTTGCCGTCATCGGCCGATGCCGAAGCGACAGTCTTCAGCCTGGCTCCGGTGGCCGGGTCGGTCACCTCGAAGGTCTGGCCGGCTTCAGCCGCGCGCCACTGGCCGTCAACGAATAGGTCGCCGGGTACCGCCTCAAGCAAAGAGCTTTCGCGATCTTGTGTCATTTCGGTTTCTCCCTGAGTCGGTCCGGGCTGACGGGTTCGGCTAGAGAACCGATCGGTAGATGGACTCAATATCGCCGGCCGTGACGGGGCGGGGGTTGCCTGGTGTGCAGACATCGCCCAGCGCCATGAGGGCCAGGGCCGGGATATCGGCCTCCTGGGCGCCGATTTGTCGCAACATGGTCGGGTTGCCCAGAGCCGCGATCATGTCTGCCACCGCCTTGACGGTGTCAGCACCAACCTCCGCCAACGGCCGCGTCAGGGCGCCGGCCACACCAAAAGCGGCGCCAATATCCCTGTACTTGTCGCCCGAGGCCGGGGCGTTGAAGGCCATCACCGGGGCCAGCAGCAATCCGTTGGCCACGCCGTGGGGTGCGTCGTAGTAGCCGCCCAGGGCGTGGGCCATTGAATGCACAATTCCCAAACCGACATTCGAATAACCCATGCCGGCGACGTACTGTGCCAGAGCCATGTCATCACTGGCTTTGGCATCGCCGTCTACCGCCAGCGGTAGCGCCTGGGCGATCAGCTGGATGGCCTTGAGGTGGAACATATCGGAAAGCTCCCAGGCACCCTTGGTGATGTAGCCCTCGATGGCGTGCGTTAGAGCGTCAAGCCCGGTCGCCACCCGCAGCGAGCGGGGCGCATCTGCCATCATCTCAGCGTCGACAATGGCCAGGACCGGGATGTCATGCGGGTCGACACAAACGAACTTGCGCTGCTTGGATTTGTCCGTTAGCACGTAGTTGATTGTGGTCTCTGAGGCGGTGCCAGCGGTGGTGGGCACCGCGATAATCGGCACCGATGGGTGTTTAGTGCCGGGCGTGCCTTCAAGAGACAAAACATCGGCGTATTCGGGGTTGTTGGCAATAATGCCTATCCCCTTGCAGGTGTCCAGCGGCGAGCCGCCGCCCACGGCGATCAGCACGTCAGCCTGGGCGGCCTCGAAGGCGGTCAGACCGGCTTTGACGTTCTCTATTGGGGGGTTTGGTGCAACGTCGGTGAACAACTCAAATGGGAAGCCGGCTCCGTCCAGCAGTTCGGTAACTTTTGCAGTTACCCCGGCCTCAACTAGACCCTGGTCGCTGACCACCAGCGCCTTAGTGAAGTGACGCTCAACCAACTGGCGCGGGATTTCGCCCACCGCACCGGCCCCGAAGAATGCCGTCTGGTTCCAGATCATTCGATTTGCCATGCTGCCCTCCAAACAGTCTCCCCGGCCCTTGGCTGGCCGGTCACATGCCCGCAACCAACCTAAGAGATGGACCGCCTGTTCACAAGGAATCTTCGGCTGGTTCGACCGACCGAGCAAGGTAGCCGGGAATCCGGTGTCCCACCGCGCTGCGGCGCAGACGCTTCTACCGAGCGGCCCTGTTGCTGTGGCCGCGATAGGGCCGACTGTTATGACATACTTGTCGCAACGGCAGCACCATACGAGAAGCGTGTCATAACTCACGGAGCCAGTTGCGCTCAAGTCAGCCTCGAACGCACCAGCCCACTAAGGGGCCGGGACGGGATCCGAGTTGCGGGCACTTCTCTTGGACCGCAGTTCAGGAGGGTAAATTTTGCCACACCCAATGTTCCACGAGTTGGGGCCACCAGGCATTCGCCTTTTCGCAAGCCAAGACGCCTTTGCCGAGCAGTTTCCCGGCGAGAACGACTTCATTGAGTTCAAGCAGGGTGTCAGTGCGAACAAAGTCGCAGATGCCGTGGTGGCGTTTTCGAACTCGGGTGGTGGTGTCATCTTCCTTGGGATAGACAACCGCGGGATCGCCGTTGGCACCGACATCAGAGGTGAGGCACTGGGCAGGGTTCACCGAATAATTGGAAACGTCCGGAATCCCGGTCGCTACGAACTTTACGAGGTCCAGGTGCTTGACCGGAATGTGCTCGCGGTGTCGGTGCGTCAAAGACAGAGCGGTTTTGCCCAAAACGCCGACGGTCGAGTTCTGGTGCGAAAAGGCCCCATGAACACGGCGCTATTTGGGGACGATTTGTCCCGGCTGATCATGAGCAGGTCTGCCCTGCGCTACGAATTGACGCCGCTCCCCAAGACCCGCTTTTCGGAGGCAGATCCCGCCCTGGTCGAAGCTGTGTGTGACGCCATGGGATGGGACCGCTCAACCGCGGCCTCGCGATTCGTCGAGGCTGGCCTGGTAGATGCCGGCCAAAACGGACCGATGACCGTCGCCGGAGTCCTATTCCTAACTCGGCGACCATCCAGTCACCTGGGCAAGGCCCACGTTGAAGTCTTCAGGTACCGGGCGGGCTCTCAGGCCTATGACCAAAGAGTCGAAATGGCCGGTCCGGTCAACGAGCAGATCGAAATGGCTGCCAGGACGGTTCTGAACGATCTTGGATCTGATGTCGTGGTCAGGGGTTTGCACCGGTACGAGCTTCCGCGGATTCCCGAACAGGTCCTGCGTGAAGCTCTGGCCAATGCGGTCGCTCACCGCGCCTACGACATTGACCGTCAGGCGGTCAAGGTCGAGATCCATCCTGATTATGTCAGTATCCGTTCTCCGGGTGGACTACCCGAGCCGGTCACAATCGCCAACATGAGGCACCAGAACTCCCCGCGCAACGTTGCCGTCATTCGACTTCTGCGAGCCTTTGGGCTGGCAGAAGACGCTGGTCTCGGTATTGACGTCATGGAAGACACGATGGACCAGGCATTATTGGAGCGTCCCATATTCGATGCCGATGCCAGTCACGTCAGCGTCAGGCTCGGACTTGGGAGCACTGTCACCCCTGAGGAGCGAGCCTGGGTCAGCGCGTTGCAGGCAGCAGGGTCAATCCAGGCGCCAGACCGCCTTCTCCTGGTCCATGCCGCCCGCGGAGAGGCGCTGACCAACTCAAAAGCGCGGAAGCTACTCGATGTCGACAGTACCCACGCTCGTGCTTCACTGCAGAGGCTGCGAGCCGCCGGGCTTCTGATACAACACGGCCACAAGGGCGGGGCAACGTACTTCCTCGACCGATCAATCGGCGCACACATGGCTCACCCCCTCAGCCCCGACGAAATCGCGGACCATGTCTTGACGATGGTAAGTCAACGCGGGCGCATTACAAACGAGACCGTCCGGGGGCAGATTGGAGTTGATCGAACCGAAGCCGGTGGAATTCTGTCTCGGCTTGTCAATGCGGGCAAACTCAGTCGCCATGGGCAACGCCGCGGGACCTACTACACGCTTCCGGACAATCGGCAAAAGCTTCCGGGGTTTTGACATACTTGCGCGATTTGTTTTCTCCACTGAGAACCGCCGCACAACTCTGGCCCTAGGGCCCTGAATCTGACGCTCGGGCAGGTCAACGGGCCCAAAACCACAATCCGCAGCGTGCCGCATTCGACAAGCTGCTGTGCCAGACTTCTGTTGCCCGCCGGCCTGCCAGCGAAGTTTGGCATAACTTGGGTAACGCCTATGGCAGGCAGGCGCCTAGGGCCGGTCGAGGACTAAGTCGCGCGCTTGGGCGTAGGTCTGACGCACCGTTGGTGCAGGCGTCGCCTCAAAGACCTCAGTACCTTGCCGCGGCCAGGCCGGCAGCTCGCCCAGGGCCAGCCAGGCGGCCTGCCGAGCTGCGCCATCGGCCACATACTCGCCTTCTGGCGGTACGGTGACTGGCTGGCCAAACACAGTTGGCGCCACCTGGCGGACCGCCTGTGATTTGGCACCGCCGCCAATCAAAAAGAGCCGCTCGGCCTTGGCACCCTGGGCGATCAAAGCGTCGAGGCCGTCTGCCAGCAAGCAGCACAGACCCTCGACGGCCGCCCGGGCCAGATTGGGTGGTGTGAAGTTGGTCAATGTCAGGCCGTGCAGGGCCGCCGTGGCGTTTGGCTTGTTCGGCGTGCGTTCGCCCTCGAAATATGGCACCAGCCTCAGCCCACCAGCGCCCGGCTCGGCCTGCAGGGCCAGCGTTGAGAGCTGCTCGTGGCCAAGACCAAGCATGGTTCCGGCTGCCTCAAGGATCCGGGCGCCGTTCAAAGTGCAGGCCAGCGGCAGGAACAGCCCAGTTGCATCGGCGAAACCGGTCACCATACCGGATGGATCAGCCGTTGGCGTCTCGGAGATGGCGCTGACCACTCCGGAGGTGCCCACTGAGACTGCCACATCGCCGCTGCCAAGACCTAACCCCAAGGCGGCGGCGGCATTGTCGCCAGCCCCTGGGCCAATCAGCGCCCCACCAGGTGTTGTGGCCGCCACCTCATTGGGAGCGACCACCCGTGGCAGGACCGGCACATGGCCTAAGGCCATGGCCAACAAATCAGTCCGGTATTCGCCTGTGTGCGGCGACCAATAGCCGGTGCCGGAGACATCTGACCGGTCGGTCACAAGCTGGTCAATGGCACCGTCGCCGCCTTGAGATTGCGGTCCATGACCGGCTAAACGCCAGGTCAAGTAGTCGTGCGGCAGGCAAACAGCGGCCACGCGGGCGGCCTTGTCCGGCTCAAAGTCGCGCAGCCAGCGCAGTTTGGTGATGGTCAACGAGGCCACTAGGACCGAGCCAACAGCTTCAGCCCAGGCGGCCGGCCCACCTAGCTCGCCGATTAGATCGGCGGCCGCTGCGGCCGAGCGCGTGTCGTTCCAGAGCAAGGCGGGCCTGATGACCTCGCCGGTCGAATCCAGCACCACCATGCCGTGTTGTTGGCCGCCCACGGCCAAAGCCGCGACATCATCCAGGCCGCCAGCCTCGCCTGTGGCCTGCTCCAAGGCCTCAACCCAGGCATCAGGGTGAACCTCGGTGCCATCGGGATGGTTGGCACGCCCGCTGCGGACCAGCTCACCGGAAGCGGCCTCACGCACAATCACCTTGCAGGATTGGGTTGATGTATCGATCCCGGCTACAAGCACAGCATCAACCATGGCAGATCAGCGCGCTCCCATCAGGTGTTCGGTCGCTAGTTGGTTCAGGCGGACAAAACCGTAGCCGCGCTGGCCTTGGACATCGGCCTGGAAATCTTCGTAGGCCGATCTGTCAGCCAATAGCTGGGCGATGGTCTCGCCGGCGGCCCGGGTGGGCTGGCCTAACTCCATTACGCCTGACTCTTCCAGCGCTGCTTGCACCTCCGGGTCGGCTCTGAAGGCCGCTGCCCGCTGCTTCAGCAGCAGGTACATCGCCATATTGGCCTCGGCGGCTTGCCAAACGCCGGCCGGGTCCTCGGTTCTAGACGGCTTGAAGTCGAAGTGCCGGGCGCCGGTGTAGCGCGGGCCGCCGCCGGGGAAACCGTTTTCCAACAGGTCGACTGTGGCAAAGGCGCTGAGCAGGTCGCCGTGGCCAAAGGCCAGGTCCTGGTCGTATTTGATCGACTTTTGGCCGTTGAGGTCAATGTGGAAGAGCTTGCCAGCCCACAGCGCCTGGGCAATGCCGGCGGTGTAGTTCAGTCCGGCCATCTGCTCGTGGCCAACTTCAGGGTTGACGCCAACGATGTCGCGGTGCTCGAGCTTCTCGATGAAGGCCAAGGCGTGGCCAATCGTGGGCAGCAAAATGTCCCCACGAGGTTCGTTTGGTTTGGGCTCCAGGGCGATGCGCAGATCATAACCCTGGTCTTTGATGTACTCCGCCACCGTGTCGATGCCCTCGGCGTAGCGGTCCATGGCCGCCATGTAGTCCTTGGCAACGTCATATTCGGCGCCTTCTCGCCCGCCCCACATCACAAAAATGGTGGCGCCGAGCGAGGCCGCCAGGTCGATGTTGCGCAGCAGCTTGCGCAGGGTGAAACGTCTAACTTGCCGATCGTTCGAGGTCAGGGCGCCGTCCTTGAAGACCGGATGGGAACAGGTGTTGGTGGTGACCATTTCGACCACCAACCCGGTTGAGGCCAGGGCTTGGCGGAACCGGTCCAGGATCGAGGCGCGTTCGGCTTCTGAGCAGCCAAAGGGGATGAGGTCGTTGTCGTGGAAGGTGATGCCCCAGGCGCCAATTGCCTTCAGCCGCTCAACCGCCTCGACCGGGTCGAGCGGTGGCCTGCTGGCTGTGCCGAATTGGTCCTGACCCGACCAGCCGATGGTCCACAACCCGAAAGAAAAGTGGTCAGCTGGAGTGGGTTTTGGTGCGGTTGACGCCATTTGTCTCACCTCTGGGCTTGATTAGTTGTGCCCCCAAACATATCCTTTGATAGGCTCGCTGGCAAGGGTCCGTGACAGGGCCTATTGGCGTCCGATGCCGGAATCAAAGCTGAGGAGGTGCCGTGGCCAGAACTTCTGGCAGGTGGAGTGGTCCAGATGGTCTGGAACGTCCGGTAGTGCAGAGTTCCCTGCGCCGGCACAACCTTTCCGTAGTGCTTCACCAGATTGCCTTAGGCACCACGCGACGCGAACCGGTCTCCCGGGCGGATATCGCCGCTACCACAGGGATCACCAAAGCCACCGTCTCGGCCCTGGTCGACAGGCTTATCACAGGCCAGTTGGTCGAAGAGTTGCCGCCAGCCAGCCCGGCCGGGGCCGGCCGTCCGGCCAAGCCGATCATGCTGGCTCGCGGCCGAGTGGCAGCCCTAGGCCTTGAAGTCAACGCCGATTTCGTTGGGGCCCGGGTGGTTGACCTGACCGGAGCGGTCTTAGCCGAGTCGATCTTCCAGTTCGACCTGCGTCATTCTGATCCTGGCCTGGGCTTGAGCCGCCTGGCGCAGCGCGCCTCCGATGTCCTTGAGCAGCTCCCAGCCCAGGTTTCCCTGGCCGGCGCCGGCCTGGCCCTGCCAGGCCTAATCGATCCGGTCTCCGGCCGGCTGATCTTTGCGCCCAACCTCGGCTGGAGCCAGGTAGATGCCCGAGAATCCCTGCTAGCGGCGGCCGAATCAGCCCAATTGACGCAGAACGACCAATTAGTCAAGGCATTGGCCTATCCCCGAATCCACAACGAGGCCGTGCTGGCCGCCAAAGCCCACGCCACCACCGAGACTGACCCGGCGGCGTCCTTTCTCTATATCTCCGGCGACATTGGCATTGGTGCGGCTGTCTTTATGGAAGGCCGACCCTTTGGCGGTCTGCATGGCTGGGCCGGCGAAATTGGTCACAATTGCATCGAACCGGACGGCCAGAGGTGTTCCTGTGGCGCCACCGGCTGTCTTGAGACTGTGGCCGGCAAAGCCGCCTTGCTGCGCGCCTGTGGCTTGGAAGAGCCCGGTGGTATGGACCGACTGGAGGATCTGCTGGCGGCCGATGACGCCCGCAGCCCCGCTCACCAGGCTGTTGACCGGGCAGGTCACGCCCTGGGCCAGGCCGTGGCCGATGCCATTAACTTGGTCGACCTGAACCGAGTGGTTTTGGGCGGCACTATGGCCCGCCTGGCTGACCACCTGGTGCCGATCATTTACGAAACCGTCAACCTCAGGGCCATGCCAGCCCGCTGGGGCGATCCAATCACTGTGGCCGCCTCGCCCTACCGCTCCTACCCGGCCATGAGTGGGGCGGCCATGGCCGTGCTGGACGGCGTCATTGCCGATCCAGCAGCCTTACTCGACGCCTAGTCTCTCCCGCCCCTGGCCGGCATCGGGCCAGCCCCAAGTCACTTCCAGCCGTCGCCAAAGCCGCTCGTGGCCAGCCCAAGGCAGCCGCGCCGCCGTCTGGTTGCCCGGCGTGACCTAATTGTGACCTGCGCCTGACCAGCAGTCATACCGCGAAAACGGGCCCAGGCGGACTGGTTTGTGGTGAAAGCCTTGTCTAACCGGGCAAAGCGTGCTGTAATAGTTCAAGGCCCAAACTAATGCCAGTTTGTCAAAGCGACCGGCGGCGGCCAGGGCTGTGTAACCCCACATTGACGTCTAGTACGAAGAGGTAGCAACGCAATGTCACTGAAGAAAATCACGGCGGTCACGGCCGGCCTGACTCTTGCCATGGCCGCGCTCGTGGCATGCGGCAACAGCGACGACACAGGTGGCGGCGGCGGAGGCGGCGAGGCTCTGATCGGTATTACCATGCCTGACCGCGCTCTTGAGCGCTGGAACCGAGACGGATCCAAGCTGCAAGAAGAACTTGAAGCAATGGGCTACAAGACCGACCTGCAATATGCCGAAAACAGCCCAGAGACGCAGGTCAGCCAACTTGAGAACCAGATCAACGCCGGCGCCAAGGTACTTGTCGTGGCCTCGATCGACTCCGAGGCGCTAGGCCCAATCCTGGCAACGGCGGCTGATAAGGGCATTACGATCATCGCCTACGACCGCCTGCTGATGAAGACCCCCAACGTTGACTACTACGCCACCTTCGACAACGCCGGCGTTGGCCAACTCCAGGGCGAGTTCCTCCGTGACGCATTAGATCTCGACAACAGAACAGATCCAGTCAACTTTGAGTCCTTCGCCGGTTCAGATGATGACAACAACGCTGGTCTGTTCTTCGGTGGCGCCTGGGATGTGCTGCAGCCGTACTTTGACGAAGGCAAGCTCGTCTGCCAGTCCGGCAAGTGCCCCGCCACCAAGGACAAGTGGATGGATGTCTCGATCCACGGTTGGGTCTCTGCCGATGCCCAAACCGAAATGCAGACCCGTCTGAACTCTTTCTACACCGACAAGAAGGTTGAGGCGATTCTGTCGCCTAACGACTCCCTGGCCTTCGGTATTGCCGCCGCCCTAGATGGCGCCGGCTATCAGCCCGGCGTCGACTGGCCACTGCTAACCGGCCAGGACGGCGACGAGGCCAATGTCAAAAACATCATCGCCGGCAAACAGTCGATGACAGTGTTCAAAGACACCCGCCTGCTGGCCACAGCCGTGGCCAAGATGGTCGACCAGATCGTCAAGGGTGATAGCGTCGAAACCAACACCACCTACAACAACGACGTTCAAGAAGTGCCGACTATGCAGCTTGATCCGCAGGTCGTCACCGAGGACACTGTGCAGGCAATCATGGTCGATTCCGGCTTCTTCACCCCTGAGCAACTCGGCCTCTAGTCCGCTATCCAACGGTGGGGCCCCTAAGGGGGCCCCACCTCCGCTCGCACCAAGGCCCAATCGATGACCCAGCCACAGACCGGCACCATTCTCGAGATGCGGGACATCTCGATCGAGTTTCCCGGTGTCAAGGCGCTGAGCGATGTCAACTTCACGGTTTCCCACGGTGAGATCCATGCCATTTGCGGAGAAAACGGCGCTGGCAAATCGACCTTGATGAAGATCCTTTCCGGCGTCTACCCACACGGGTCGTTTGCCGGCGAGGTCATTTACGAAGGCCTGACCTGCCAATTCCGGTCGATCAGGGACTCAGAAAAACGAGGCATCGCCATCATCCACCAGGAGTTGGCGCTCAACCCCTTCCTACCCATCGCCGAGAACATCTTCGTTGGCAACGAGCAAGCCAAACACGGCATCATTGACTGGCGCAAAACCGAACAGCGAGCCATCGAATTGATGCAACGGGTTGGCCTGGCAGATCATCCACAAACCTTGGTGGCGGATATCGGTGTGGGAAAACAGCAATTAGTCGAGATCTGCAAGGCGCTGGCCAGGGACTGCAGGCTCCTGATCCTTGATGAACCGACCGCCGCGCTGAACGCCGATGACTCGGCCCACCTGCTTGAGCTGATCCGTGATCTCAGAGACAACCACAGCGTCACCTCGATCATCATCACCCACAAGCTCAACGAGATCCTGGCGGTGGCGGACAAGGTCACAGTGCTCAGGGACGGCCTGTCCGTGGCTGACGCCGCCATTGCCCTAGACCAGACCACCGAGGAGTGGCTGATCAAGCATATGGTTGGCCGTCCCATGGAGAACCGCTTCCCAGAGCACAAACCCAATCAACCTGGAGTGGAGATCCTGCGGCTGGAGAACTGGACAGTCCACCATCCGCTTGACCCTGAGCGCAGAATCACTGACTCGGTTGACCTGGCGGTTCACGCCGGTGAAATAGTTGGCCTGGCCGGTTTGATGGGCGCCGGCCGGACCGAACTGGTTATGTCGATGTTTGGCCACACCTACGGCGTCGACATTTCCGGGCAGGCCTATATGTACGGCCAGAAAGTCTCAACCAGGACGGTTTCACAGGCTGTCCAACACGCCATCGCCTACTGTTCCGAAGACCGCAAGCGCTACGGTCTGAACACCATCCAGTCTGTTTGCGAAAACATCACTTCAGCTGGGTTAGGCAAGATATCTCGACGGGGCATAATCGAGCCAAGGGCGGAAGCCGGTGTGGCTGAGAAATACCGCCGGGAGTTGCGCATCAAGACGCCGTCGATCCACGTGCCGGCCTCCAAACTGTCCGGGGGCAACCAGCAGAAGGTTGTTTTGGCCAAGTGGATCTACACCGACCCGGCCGTCCTGATCCTGGACGAACCAACTAGAGGTGTCGACGTTGGCGCCAAATACGAGATCTACACCATCATCAATCAGCTGGCCGACCAAGGCAAAGCCATCCTCGTCATCTCCTCAGAACTGACCGAACTGTTGGGCATATGCGACCGCATCTACACCCTGAGCGAGGGCCGCATTACCGGCAATGTGCCCAGGGCCCAGGCTGACCAGGAGTCTCTTATGACACTCATGACAAAAGAAAAGGTAGCGACAGTCCAGTGAGCACCGTGGCCGACTACTTCAAAGGCAACCTACGCCAGTACGGCATTCTGGGTGCTCTCATCATCATTTTCGTTTTCTTCTCCATAGTCTCCGGCGGGCGGCTCCTGAACCCTGACAACATCGCCGCCCTGTCGCAGCAGGTGGCATACGTCGCAGTCTTGGCCATTGGCATGGTTTCGGTCATTATCGCCGGTCACATCGACCTTTCGGTTGGTTCGGTGGCAGCCTTTATCGGGGCCGTTATGGGCAAGGTCATGCATGGTTTCAACTGGCCTTGGCCGCTGGCGGTGGCCACCGGAATTGCCGTTGGCGTCGCGGTGGGGGCCTGGCACGGTCTGTGGGTGGCGATCGCCCGGATACCGGCCTTCATTGTGACCTTGTCTTCGATGCTGCTGTTCCGCGGCCTGGCCACTGTCGCCCTGGGTTCGATGACCCTAGGTGGCTTCTCCCAGGGCTTCATCAACATCTCCGGCGCCGGCCTGCCCAAGGCCTTCGGCACAGTCCCAATTGGGGCCAGCTTTCTGCCCGCGGCCTGGCACGGCCAAGCCGATGTCTTCACCATGGGCATTGGCGCACTGGCCATCGCCGGCCTGATCGTCATGACCATCAGGTCAAGGGCGGCCGAGCGAAAACACGGCCTGACCCCAGCTCCTCTCACCATTACGGTGCTCCGCCTGGTCCTGCTGTCTCTGGTAATCGCCTTCTTTGCCTTCCTGCTCTCCTTAGCCCGGATTGGGACACCAATCGTTCTGATCATCGTGGCCGTGCTGATCGTGGTCTATGCCTTTGTCCAAAACCGGACGGTCTACGGTCGCAACGTCTACGCCATCGGCGGTAACCTCAACGCTGCCATCCTCTCCGGTGTCAACACGCGGCGGGTCAACTTCGCCATCTTCATCAACATGGGCTTCCTCTGCGCCATCTGCGCCATAATCGTGACCTCACGGATGGGCGCTGCTACGCCAACCCTGGGCCTGGGTTACGAGCTCGAGGCCATTGCTGCCTGCTTTATTGGTGGAGCGGCTGTCACCGGCGGTGTTGGCAAAGTCGCCGGCGCCCTGACCGGCGCGCTGATCATGGGCCTGCTGACAATGGGGTTGTCCATCCTGGGCGTCAACGTCTCCTGGCAATCGGTCATCAAGGGCCTGGTCTTGCTGGCCGCTGTGGTGGTTGACCTGTCCTCAAAGCGCCGGGCGGTGCTCTCAGCAGTGGGCCAACGTTAGGGCCCAATAGCCGCCAGTGGCTTCTGGGTCAGGTGGCCAAGAACCGATCGAGTTGTTTGAGCGTTGGGTAAGACGGCTGGGCGCCGCGTCCGATGGCGGCATAAGCCCCAGCTGCAGCCGCTGTTTGGGCTGCCGCCTCAATTGACTGACCGGCCGCTAGGCCCACGGCCAAAGCACCGGAAAAAGCATCGCCACAACCGGTTGTGTCGACTACCGGCACCTCATGGGTAGCAATCCCAACGGCCTCTTGACCCGGCCTAATGACCAGGGCGCCGCTGGCCCCCAAAGTCACGACAGCGGCTTTGACCCCCAGTTGCCCCAACACTTGGGAGACCACAGATGACGCCACCTGGTCCGGACCAGCCGCCGGCCCAAAACCCAACCCTGTGGCCTGCGCTAGCTCGTGGACGTTGAGCACTAAGACGTCAGTGTTGGCCAGCAATTCTGCCGGCAGGGTCGCCCAAGGTGACGGATTAAGCATGACCATGGCACCACCACGTTTGGCTTGGGCGGCGGCCGCAACCACGGTTTCCATCGGAATCTCCAGAGCCAGGCAGACTACCTCGGCCGTTTGGAGCAGTTCAGTTGGTAGATCAACCGGTCTAAGGCGGGCGTTGGCTCCGGCCAAAACCACAATGGTGTTCTCGGCTTGTTCATCAACGGTGATCAGAGCCATGCCTGAAGCGCAACCGGCCACTGTCTTGACTCCGCTGGTGTCGACGCCGCGGGCAGCTGCTTCTTTCAGCAGGAAGGACCCCCACGAGTCATCCCCAACGGCGCCAACCAGGCAGACGTTGGCGCCAAGCAGCGCTGCGGCCGCAGCTTGGTTGGCCGATTTGCCTCCTGGGTGAATGGCCAATTCGGTTCCGGCTACGGTTTGGCCCGGGCCGGGCAGAAATGCAGTCTTCGCCGTCAGGTCGATGTTCATCGACCCAACCACCACCACTAACCCGGCTGACTGGTCAAGTTGTCTCATGGCAAACCCCAAACGCTTTGGACCGCAGACTACCGGACAGGGCGCCTGGATGGGTCGCAGGGGCACCTTAGGAACCACCGAAGGCTAGCCGGCAGGGCCAGCCCCAGCCACCGTTTTGGCGGCGTTGGGGCTAGCCGCGTTTTCGGCGCCCAGAGGTCAGGACGGATTGCATGGCAATGAAGAAGGCCATCATTGCCGCGGTCGAGATTGGCCCCCAACCGGACGACAGGGTGCCAACGGAGGTGATGATCTTCAAAATCGTCAACTGGATCAACGTGCCGGCCAGTGAACCGAGGATGTTGCCGACACCACCGGTTAGCAGAGCGCCCCCAATCACAGCCGCCGCAATGGCGTTCATCTCGAAGGCGACGGCCTTTTCCAGAGCGCCTCCCGGCAGCGACAGGCAGAACAAGAACGCACCGAAGGCTGTCAGCAACCCTTGGATGACGTAGACCTTCAACTTGATCAGCTTGGGATTCAAGCCCATCAGCATTGATGACTGTTCCGAGCCGCCCACCGCGTAGACACTGCGGCCAAATGGCGTCCATGTCATAACCGCATACAGCACCATTACAGCCAAAAGTGCCAGCACCGCATACAAGTAAATGTACGGTGCGTGGTATGTTCCACCGCCATCGGTGTACCCACCGAAGGGCAAGGTGTATTTCACAGCGGCAATGTCGAGGAACTTAGGATTGGTTATCTCGATGTTCTTTTCCGAGATCATGGCAGTCAGCCCGCGGGCAAAGAACATCCCAATCAGAGTCACAATGAACGGCTGGATGTTGAAATATGCCACCAGCACGCCCTGAACCAGCCCAAAAAACAGCCCGGTGACCAAAACCACCACGATCATGACATAGACGTTTACGTTGGGGCCGTCCGCCTGCAAGAAGTAGGCAAACATCATGCAATACATGGCGACCTGGCCGCCCACCGAAATGTCGATCCCGCCTGAGATCAACACCATGGTCATGCCCGCTGCAATCACAACCAGATGCGGCCAGGAATGAAGCATGGAAAAAATGGAGTTCAAGCTGCCGAAGTTCTGATCACGGAATACGAACGCCGCGACGGTATAGATCAGCACAAGCATCGCAAAGGTGATCAGCACCAGGAAGTTGTTGCCGTAGAACTTGCCCAGCACCCCTCTAAACAGAGCTTCACCAGCTCTGTCCTGGCGCACCAGCTCCGTGCTCAAGTCCTGCTTAGCCCTTTTCATCCTGACCTCACCTGCTTGGCCTGGTTGGGCGCCAAGGCGCGGATGCGGGCTAGACCCCGACTGACCATCGGTCGCAACTCTGGGGACTGAATGATCACAATCATCACGACCACAAGAGCCTGGTAGAACGGCATCTGTTCCGCTCTAACACCCGCGGTCAGCAAGCCTGTCTTGAGGGTTTGAATGGTAACCGCACCGACCACCGAACCGGCCAGAGAAAACCTGCCACCGGCCAGGGAGTTGCCGCCCAGAGCGACTGCCAGGATCGCATCGAGCTCGATCATCCTGGCACCCCATTGTGAGTCGATACTCGAAATCTTGGAGGTCATGATGATGCCGGCAATCCCGGCGCAGGCGCCGCAGAAAACAAAGGCCATGAAGACAATGCGGTTTGATTTGATGCCCACTATCCGCGAAGCCTTGGCGTTGATACCGACCGACTGAATGTCTGTGCCCAGGGCGGTGAAGCGCAATACCAACGCCGTCACTATGACCACTGCTGCCGCGATGAACAGCTGGGTTGGCAACGGGACAATGGCCTTACCTTCACCGTCGGTGATGTAGTTGCCGAACCAACGGAAACTGGCCGGTTCCACTCTCAAAATGGTGCCACCGGTGACCACCTTGGCCGCCGCCCGGGCGCCAATGAACAGAATCAATGTGGCGACCATTGGCTGGACCTTCAGCTTGGCCACTAAGAAGCCATTCCAGGCTCCGCAAAGCGCGCCCACCAGTACAAAGGCGAGCAGGGCGAGTACCAGGGGAACCGCGTATTCCTCGACTTTGAAATTGACGATGTTGCTGCCACCGAGAACCTTGATGCCAACGGCTCCGGCTAGAACCATGACTGAGCCAACTGAGATGTCGGCCCCAGCTGAACATGACGCCACCACCGTCATGCCCATCGCCAGAATCACTAGCTCCGGGGCGTAGTACAGAATCTGCATCAATGGACCTGTCAGCGTCCCGGCGGGAGACATCTCAATTGAGAAGAAGTTCTCATGAGAGACAATCGCGAAAATCACAACATTGAAAATCAGCACCAAGCCCAGGCAGACCAGGGCGAAGAACAGCCGGCTTTTGACTACCCGCCTCAGGACGTCAGGCACTTGCCTCGACCTCCTCGGCATCGTCGCCGGCGATCCTCGACATAATCGACCCAGTTGTCATCTCCGCGCCGGCCAACTCGCCGACCTTCTGCAGGTCCCTCATGATCCCCACCCGATCGCAAGTCCGCAGCATCTCATCAATCTCGGAGGAAATGAACAGCACCGCCATCCCGCCATCAGCCAACTCGATACACAGCTTCTGGATTTCTGTCTTGGTGCCAACATCAATCCCGCGGGTGGGTTCGTCCAAGATCAGCAGATCGGGGTTGGTCGCCAACCATCTGGCCACAATCACCTTCTGTTGGTTTCCACCCGACAGCTGCTTCACTGGGGTATCAAGGCTTGGCACCTTGATCTGCAGCAGGTCGACGTATTTCCGGGCGATTTTGTCTTGTTCAGGGCGCGGAATCAGGTGGAAAGTGCCGCGCTTGGTTTGCTCGGCCAAGATGATGTTCTCGCGCACCGACAGTTCAAGGATGCTGCCCTCCTCTTTGCGGTCTTCGGGGCAAAAAGCCATGCCTGCTCGCATCGAATAGAGCGGATTGTGCCGCGCCTTGATCCCCTTTACCTCCAGTGTGCCGGTGTCCGGCACATCGGCGCCAAAGACTACTTTGGCCACTTCGGTTCGACCGCTGCCCAGCAGCCCAGCCAGACCGACAACTTCGCCGGCAAAGACATCCAAATCAAAGGGCTTTACACCCTGGTTTACGCCCAGCTGTTTCGCCGAGACTTGCGGCACTCCTTCAGTTGCAGCCTTGTCGATGACCTTGCGCTCAATCGCCGCCAGATCGTCGAAAGCTCGGCCCAGCATGGCCCCGACAAGTTCCCGGCGCGGCAAATTGGCCACGGCATACTGCCCAACCAGGGCGCCATTGCGTAGCACCGTGATCTGGTCACAAACCTCGTACACCTGGTCCAAGAAGTGAGTGATGAAGATGACGCCCATGCCGTCATCGCGCAGCTTCCGGATCAACTCGAACAACTGGGCAACTTCGTTTTCGTTGAGGGAGGAAGTTGGTTCGTCCAGAATCAAGACTTTGGCTGAAATGTCAATGGCCCGGCCTATGGCTATCATCTGCTGCATGGCAATGGAATAGCCTGAAAGTGGCTTTTCCACATTAATGTCCAAACCAATGTTGCGCAGAACGCCCCGCGCCCGGCGGTTCATTTCCCGCCAGTTGATCATGCCCAAGCGACGAGGCTGCCGGCCCAGAAATAGGTTTTCAGCCACACTCAGATTGCCAAGCAGGTTGACCTCTTGATAAACAGTCGAGATTCCGCGCGACTGAGCCTCTTGTGGTGAACGATTCACGACCGGTTTGTCGGAATCATTCAAATAGATCTCGCCTGACCCGAATTCCTCTGCCCCGGTCAGTACTTTGACCAAGGTAGATTTGCCCGCACCGTTTTCGCCCATCAGCGCATGGATCTCGCCGGGCCGCAGCGTAAAATCCACTTTGTCCAAAGCCAGGACGCCGGGGAAGGCTTTGGTAATGCCGCGCATTCTCACCAGCGAGTCTGCCATCAATGGTCCCTTCCGTCTGCCACGCCAGAAACGGGCGCGAAGATGGCGAGGAACTCTTCGCGCCCGTCCTATTTGCTGCCATTCATGCTAGACGATGGCAGCGATTGGCGGTGGGCCTATGAGCCGAAAGCGAGTGGTAGCTTCTCTTCGACATTGGTAATGTCGATTACGCCTTCGACCGAGAACTGCGGCGACTCGATCTTCTCACCCTTTGATGCCCTTAGAATCAACTGGCCAACCTGCTCGCCCAGCAACGGGTTGCATTCAGCAATGGCGTCGATGATGCCGTCCGCGACCATTTGAACGGCCGAGAGGTTGCCATCGAAGGAGACGATGATGTAGTCCTTCGGATCCAGACCTTTGGCCTCCAGTGCGTCAATCGCGCCGTAGATCATGTCGTCATTCTCGCCCCACACGACGGTGAAGTCATCGGCCTTGACACTGTTGAGGATGGCTGCCATGGCGGCTTGGCCTTTGTCTCGGGCGAACTCGCCGGTTTGCTGCGCCACGATGGTCCAGCTGTTCTTTTCAACGCCGGCCTCCAGACCTTCGGTCCGTCCAACCTGCGCATCCGAGCCCATTTGACCTTGTAGGTGGATGATCTTGATGTCGTCGTTGGTCAGGTTGTTCTCAGCGATGTGGCCCTCGAGCCAGGCCACAGCCCTGTCGCCCTCGCCCCGCATGTCAGAGCCAAAGAAGAATTCGTAGTACTGGTCCAGCCCTTGTAGGCGGCGGTCGGAGTTGATCACCGGGATGCCGGCTTCTTGGACTTCTTTCAGTACTGGCTCCCAGCCATCGTTGCTTAGGGGCTGGATCACGATGACCTCTACGCCTTGGCTGATGAAGTCACGAACCTGGGCTTTCTGGGTTGCGTCGTCGCCGTTGGCGTCGCCGAACTTCAGTTCAAAGCCGTTCTCGGGCACAAAATAGTCCTTGAAGCTCTGGCTGTTGGCGGTGCGCCATCCGGACTCCGAACCGGTTTGGGCAAAGCCAACAACGATAATGCCGTCACCGTTCTTGTCCCAGGCGCCCATGGCCGAGTCACTTCCGCCATCACCTGTAGTCGTTCCGTTTGAGCCACCGCTGTCGCCACCACAGGCAGCCAAACCCAAGGCCAGTGTGGTACCAACCGCTGCGGCCATGATCTTGGTGAGTCTTGTAGTTTTCACGTGTTCTCCTCATTAGAGACTTGGGGTCGACTTCTATTGGCCGGTGACCTACACAACGTTGTGGCCTACGACCTACGCAGCGCAAACACCCTGACCAGCTGGGTGCCAATTCTGCGTATGAGACATTGTTAGCGCTCACATCAGGCTGCGTCAAGCCCCTCCCTGGAACGTTACCAGATTGTTATAAGTGCTGGTGAGGCTGACCCGGTGAACGGCAATTGGCGGCCTGAACAGCGCTTTTGCGGCCCGGGGTCGACTGCCATCGAGGTTCGACCGTTACCAAATTGTTACCAAATAGTCCTGCCGGCGGCCTTGACTAGCTGCCGTGTTAGCGTTCACACTTGTGCCAGTTAGCGTTGGCGACGGCTGGCTCGGGCTGGGGTGGCTTGCCTGGCAAGTCATGGACGTGGTGGTCCGCCTCAGCCACAAATGACTGGTCCTGGTGGTGGACCAGGCGCCACTGCCGCCAGGCGCAGCACCTGGACAACTAGAAAGGCAACCACTGATGAAGACTGATCTGGCTAACCGTGAAGTCTGGTTCCTGACCGGCTCGCAGGAGATGTACGGTGAGGAGACGTTGCGCCAGGTGGCAGTCAACTCCAAGGCGCTAGTCAAACAGCTGGACGCGGCCGGCTTGCCTGTCAAAGTGGTCTGGCAACCGGCCCTAACATCCAAGGCGGCCATTGAGCAGACGGTCCTGGCCGCCAACGCCCAGCCCAGCTGTGTTGGGCTGATTGCTTGGATGCACACCTTCTCGCCGGCCAAAATGTGGATTGCTGGTCTAATTGCCGCGCGCTTGCCTCTGCTGCATCTTCACACCCAGGTGAACGAGGCTCTGCCCTGGAGCACCATCGACATGGACTTCATGAATCTGAATCAATCGGCTCACGGCGACAGGGAATTCGCCTATATCGAATCGCGGCTGGGGATCACCCGGAAAACCGTGGCCGGCTCGTTGGCCAACCCGGCTGTGATCAGTCGAATTGACAGCTGGGCTCGGGCGGCGCTGGCTCACCAGGACGCCAAACAGGGCGCCGTGCTGCGCTTTGGCGACAATATGCGCGATGTCGCGGTGACCGACGGTGACAAGATCGAAGCCGAGGCTACCTTTGGTTTTGCCAACCGGACCTACGCCGTAACCGAGCTGGCCCAGGCCATTGAAGCAACTCACCTAGACCAGGTGACTGAACTGGTTGAGCAATACCTCGATCTCTACCAGGTGGCGGCGGAGCTGCGTCCCGGCGGGGCCAGGGCCGAGTCTTTGTTCTATGCCGCCCGCCAAGAGCTGGCCTTGAAAGCCTTCCTGGATGACCATGGCGCCACCGCTTTCACCACCAATTTCGAAGACCTAGGGGCGCTTAGGCAGCTGCCTGGCCTGGCCGTGCAGCGTCTGATGGCACAGGGCTACGGTTTTGGCGCTGAGGGCGACTGGAAAACCGCCATGTTGGTGCGCATTGCTAAAGTCATGGGCGCCGGCCTACCGGGTGGAGCCTCAATGATGGAGGACTACACCTACCATCTGGTACCCGGCGAAGAAAAGTCGCTCGGTGCGCACATGCTGGAAGTATGCCCGTCGTTGACCACTGCCAAACCCAAGGTGGAGATCCATCCACTGTCGATTGGTGCCAGGGAAGATCCGGTGCGTCTGGTCTTCACGGCTGATTCTGGTCCCGCCACTGTGGTTGGGCTGGCCGATATGGGCGCACGCCTGCGCCTGACCGCTCTCACCGTCAACCTGGTGCCACCCGACCAGCCCCTGCCAAAACTGCCAGTGGCCTGCGCCGTTTGGCTGGCCGAGCCCGATTGGGCGACGGCGGCTGAATGCTGGTTGGCGGCTGGCGCACCCCACCACACCTGCCTTAGTTCGGCCGTGCCGGTTGAAGCCTGGGAAGACTTCGCCACTATCACCGGCACCGAATTCGCCTTGATTACCAAGGGCACAACGGTGCGTCAGTTCACTCGCGAGTTGAGTTGGAACGCCGCCGCAATGCGCTAGCCAAGCTGCCCATAGACGTTCTGGTACCGGTTGTACAACTGGCTGGCGGTCTGCTCGTCTAGCGCGATGGGGCTGCCAAGCTGCCGTGCCAAAAGGACCGTGCGGGCCACTTCCTCACACATGACAGCGGCCTTGACCGCTTGTTTGGCATTTGACCCAACTGTAAAGACACCGTGGTTGGCCATCAAAACTGCAGGTGAACGCGAAGTCTCTAAGGTTTCGACAATACCCCGGCCGATCGAGTCATCACCAATCAGGGCCAGCGGCCCAACCGGTATGTCCCCGCCAAACTCATCCCCCATCATGGTCAGCACGCATGGAATCGGTTCACGGCAGGCCGCCCAGGCGGTGGCATAGGGCGAATGAGTGTGGACCACACCGCCGATCTGAGGTTTGTGGCGGTAGATATAGGCGTGGGCGGCAGTATCCGACGATGGCGCGTAGTCGCCTTGGACCACTTCGCCCTGCAAGTTGGTCACCACCATGTTGTCTTCGGTCAGATCTTCGTAGGGCACACCCGAGGGTTTTATCACCATCAGCTCCGTACCAGGCACGCGAGCCGACACGTTGCCCGCCGTCCAGACCACCAGTTTGTAGCGCGTCAGCTCCCCAAGGAGACCGGCCACTTCGCGTCTTGCCTGGTCAACGGCTGAAAGCTGCACAATCCCCTCCTAGTGAAGTTGGTCAATGGAACGCTCAATGGCCAATCCCAGCCGGTAGCGTTCCAGGTAGGTGTTGAAACCGGCCACTTGGGCCGCGATGGGCTCCACGGTATCGAAATCGCCAGCCGAAAAGACCCGAGAGTCAAGGTAGTTAGGTAGCGAAAGGCCTTGGTTGGCGGCCAAGGCGTAGGCCGCCAGCACAGCCATGCCCCAGGCCCCGCCGTTCGAAGCGGTCTGCCCAACTGTGATGGGCAGGTCAAGGGTGGCCGCCATCAGTTGCTGCGCCACCAGGGGCGTTTTGAACAAGCCGCCATGGGCCAGCAGATTAGCTGGTCTAATGCCCTGCTCTCGCAGTATGTCAAGACCCAGGCGCAGTGTCGCAAAGACGCCATAGACCTGGGCTCGAGCGAAGTTGGCCAGCCCACTTTGACCTCCCGGCAGGCGGGTGGCCACCGGCCAGCCGCGGGCCACATCGGTGATCGGTTCGCCGGCCAAATAGTTGTAAGCCAAGTAGCCACCGGCATCGTCCTGACCGTCCAGCGCGGCCTGCAAGAAGGCGGTGAAGGCCTCGCCACTGGTGACCTCTGTGCCAACAGCCCGGGCGAATTGGGCAAAAAGACTGACATTGGCGTCGAGCTCACTGGCACCGTTGTTGCAGTGCACCATGGCCACTGGCAATCCGTCTGGCGTGGCCACCATGTCGATCTCAGGCAAAGGCACTGCTGGAGGCTTTTCGGTCACCACCATGGCGAAAATCGAGGTGCCGACTGATACATTGCCGCTGCCTAGGCCAACTGTGCCCGTGGCGACCATACCGGTTCCGGCATCGCCTTCAGGTGCGGCCGTTGGCGCACCGGGCGCGAAGGCGCCAGTTGGGTCAAGTAGCCCGGCGCCGTGGGCGGTGATGTGGCCGGCCGGTTGGCCAGCCACCATCAGCTCAGGCAAGATTCGCTCCAGCCGCCACGGCAAGTCGCGAACCTTGGGCAATTGGCCAAATCGGCTCAAGAGGGCTGGGTCAAAGACCGGCGGGTCGCTCAGCACGGGGAACATTCCCGAGCAGTCGCCCACACCCAGCACCTTTTGACCGGTCAGTTGCCAGTGGACGTAGCCGGCCAGGGTGGTGATGAAGGCGAGGGAGCTGATGTGGTCTTCCCCATCCAAAATGGCCTGATACAAATGGGCCACCGACCAGCGCAGCGGTATGTTGACACCGAAGGCTTGGCTCAGCTCGGCCGCGGCCGGCCCGGTGTTGGTGTTACGCCAAGTTCTAAAGGCCGTCAGCAGTTCGTCATTGCAGTCAAAGGCCAGGTAACCATGCATCATGGCCGAGACGCCAATGGCGCCGGTTTGGTTCAGGGCGGTGCCGTAACGCTCGGCCGTGTTTTGGCGTAGCTGGGCAAAGGCTGTTTGGACACCTTGCCAAACTTCGGCCATGGGATAGGTCCACAGACCATCAACCAGCTGGTTTTCCCATTCGGACTCGCCTTCGGCTAGGACATCATGCTCAAGGTCAACTAGGACTGCTTTGATGCGACTGGAGCCGAGTTCTAGGCCGATGGCGGTGCGATTGGCTTCGATTGCCGCGGCCGGTTTCGGTGGAGTTTGGTTAAGAACGGACACGCTTGATGTTAGCGCTCACCACGGCGGTGGGGCAAGCCCGAACCGGTCTAGTTGGGATCACAGTACCGCTGTGACAGCTAGATGCTGGTGGTTGACGCGCGTGTCACCAATGTTGGCTCGATTAGCCTCACGGCGGTTGATTCACCGGCTGTGACATCGATCAGAGCTTTGACGGTGGCTTCACCCAATAGAGAGAAATCTTGCCGAACAGTGGTTAGCGGCGGGATCAGCTGATCCGAACCAGGCATATTGTCGAAACCAACCACCGAAAGGTCATCCGGTACTCGTAAGCCCAGGTCATGGGCGGCTCGCAAGACACCCAGCGCCATCAGATCATTGGCCGAAAAGATCGCTGTTGGGCGGTGCAGTCCGCTGAGCAGACGGGTGGCTTGCTCGTAACCCGGATCAGATTGCCAGTCGCCAATAGCCAGTGGGCCAGGTGGGGCGCCAACATCGGCCAGGCATTCAGCCCAGGCGGCCATACGGGCTTGGGCCTCGAACTCCTCCAACGGCCCTGCCAAGTGGGCAATTGCCGTGTGTCCCAGCTCAAGCAGGTGGCCAACTGCCGCTTTGGCCCCTGCCGTCTGGTCGATGGCCACTGACACTGCACTTGGTTCAGACACGGGTCCCGAGGTGACCGCCACCAAAGGCAGTTTGGAAGCCACCCGCATGCAGGCCTGGAGCGACTCACGAGTCGGCGCGATCACCACCAACCCGTCGACGCCTTGGCCCCTAAAGTGCTCAATTGCGTTGGCCATTTCGCTCGGCTGGTTTGAAGCCAAAGAGGCCACCGAAACCCAAAAGCCCAGTTCACGAGCGTAGCGTTCAATCCCCAACAGGGTTGACGACGGTCCATAAAGGTGGCCGTTGACCAAAACCACGCCAATCGTCTGGGACTTCTGGGTGACTAGCGCACGGGCCGCCAGATTACGTTTGTAGCCCAGTTGCTCAATGGCTTCAAGGACGCGCTGCTCGGTCTCCGGCGCCACCCCGCCGGCCCGGTTGACCACACGTGAGACGGTTTGGTGCGATACGCCAACTAGACGCGCCACATCAAACATTGACGGTGGCCTACTGCCACCAGTTTGAGGGTCCATGGCCGCCTGTCTTTCGTCCAATGCCAATCTCCAATGTTAGCGCTGACTATCGGGGCTGGCGCAAGTCCGCCTGCCGCCTGGCGCCACCAAGCTGGGTTCAAGCCAGGCGGGGCGAAAAGACGGGTTCCGGCATCAGGCACAAACCTGAGGCGAAAAAGAGGCTACGGCCCGCAGCCGGAACCCGTCGTCCTTACAGCTAGCTCAGACCACGCCCTGCACGGCGCTCATGAAGCTGCGCTGGTAGCTAATCACCTGGCTGGTCGAGGCAAACCGGGCCAGGTAGGACGGCTCGGCGGTGACAACCACCCGCCGGGTCATATCGGCAAATTCATCGGCGGCAAGAAGCCGATCAATATCTGGATAGTTCGAGTCCCCGGCCATGGAACAGATGATCAGCCGGGTGTCTGGCAGGTTAGCCTGGCGCAGCAAGCGCAGGTTGTGCCGCACGGCGTCAAGACCGTCGCTGCCCTCAGGGCTGTCAAACTGGCGATAGTCGACCAGGCCTTGAGCCATGTCCCGGATCTGACCAAGGTCCAGTTCAATGTCCTTGGGCGTCAGGTAGTCGCTGGCGATTAGGTAGTCGCGCAGCTCGGCCAGAACCGACTCATCGCCGCCGGCCCGGTAGTCCCCCAAAAGCGCGGCCATGCGCTGGGTTTGGATCAGCCGTTGCCGGACAAAACTGTTAATGAAGTAAGGGCGAGCCTGTAGCGCCAACTGAGCCTGGTAGGGCTCGAACATCAAGGTGAAATTGATGCGGAAGCCGTGTTCGCGCAGTGCCAGGGCCAAGCGGTGACCGATAAACGCGTCCTCGGTGGCCGGTGCGGTGTAGCGGCAATCCAACCGCTTGTCGCCACCCAGCAGCTGGGCCACGTTCTGGGCGTTGACTGGCCCGGTGTGTGGCACCTTGATGACCAGGCGCCATTCAGACAACAGCTGCCTAAAGTGTTCGGCCTCTTCCAGCAGGCGGTCAAAGCTCGGGTCGAACGGGTTGTTTAGCTCAACCGAAATGTCGCAGCCGGGCCCCAGGATCCGGCCTAGCTCGGCTACGACCTCGTCGCGGTCTTTGAAGTGGCCATCAACGTTGGCTTTGGGATTATTCAAGAAACGGTCGTAGATAATGCCCGGATTGCAGGTCAGGTTGGCCAACAGTGGCGCTACATGGGCCAGCTCGTAAGGGTTGGCTGTATCGGCAGAGAAAAGCACATTGGTTGGCCGGAGCTGGGAGTCGGTGTCATAGGAGATGTTCCGCACCAGGTCAGCCCGCAAGACGCCATCAACATCAAGGGCCAATTCGACTGCAAAGCCGGCCGGTGTGTGGCCGGCGGGCACCTGGAAGTAGTCCACCACCCGTTTGAACTCTGCTGTCACGCCCAAATGCCGGGCGGATCTAGTCAGCGTGGCGAACTCGTGGCCGTCCAGGCACTGGCCTTGGACTCGCTCAACGTAGGTCTCCTCGCCGGCCACTACCGGCAGATTCAGGGCTGCCAGCCGGTAGGCCACTACCTTGGGCGCGCCACCGGCTGCTGGTGGTCGACTTTCAGGGGATTGGGACATTTTGGACCTCCCTTGGGGCCTGCCTCACTGCAGGCCACGGTTGTCTTGACGTGGGTCAGCGCTCCGCTGACCTGGGGACAGGCGCAAAGCCAGCCCGGCTGCCGGCTATGGGAAGGTTCCGGGTGACACCCTGGAGCGGCCGGCAACAAGACGGGCGCGGCTGGGGGACTTTGCGGCAGTATTCCCCCAGCCGCAGACTGGAAACTCTTTACTTACAGGTAGGGGTTGACCACTGACTTGATGGTGCCCGGCAAGCTGGTCGAACCGAGTGCCTCTGGCACCTGCTCAAGCCCATAGTGGCCGGTAACCATTCCGTCTAGGTCCACCCGGCCGTCTTCGACCAGGCCAATGGCCGTGGGCCAGGTGTTGTTGTAGCGGAAAATGCCGGTGACCCAGACCTCCTTGCCCTGCAACACTGGAACCGGCATAGGCACCTCATTGGGTCCCATGCCGACCAGAATGCCGTAGCCACCAGGCCTGACGTTTTGCAGGCCAGCTTGAACCGCGGCAGCCGGGCCAGCAGCATCGACAAAGGCGTCGACGCCAAGATCCAGTTTGGCCACGTCTTCAGTGGTGGGGTCGATGGCGGCGGCAGCGCCATACTTCAAGGCAGTGGCACGCCTCTCGGCCGAAGGATCGGTCACAAAGACTTCCCGCGCGCCGTAGGCCTTGGCCACTTGCAGGCAAAGCAGGCCAATTGGCCCGGCGCCGGTAATCAGCACCCGGTAGCCAACTGTGAACTTGGCCTTGCGGGCTGTTGCCACCGCACACGAAAGCGGCTCCATCAGCCCGGCGGCGTCATCGGACACCTTCTCGGAAATCTTGAAGGCGAAATGCGACTGGATGGTTTGGTATTCCTGGAAGGCGCCATCGGTGCCGGGAACGGCATAGAACTGCATGTCAGGATCCAGGTTGTAGTCGCCCCTAAGCGATTCTGCCGAGTTAGAGGCCGGATGCTGCGGTTCAATTGTGACCCGCTCGCCAACCCTGGCCGGGTCAACCGCCGAGCCCACGGCTACGATTTCGCCACCGGACTCATGGCCAAGCACCAGCGGTTCCGTCACCACCCAATCAGCCAGACAGCCTTCTTTGTAGAAGTGGACGTCTGAGCCGCAAACGCCAACCGACTTGATTTTGATCAGCACCTCATCGGCTTCCGGCACTGGTACCGGCCTGGTTTGAAGCTGCAGATCCATCGCTTTCATCAGGACGGAGGCTCGCATCGTGGTAGGTATTGCCATGTCTTGTTCTCTCTCTTGGTCTTGCCCGGGCCCGGCAATCGCCTAACCCGAGGCGACCAGGACCTCGATGCCCTGGCCGCGCAGTCTGGTGATGTGTTCTATCGGTGTGCCCCGGTCGACAATGATCAGGTCGAACTCGGCCAGGGGCACTAGCCCGTGTAGGGCTCGCTTTTCGAATTTGGTGTGGTCAGCCAGCAGAATCTTGCTGGCGGCAGATTTCAGCATGGCCCTTTTGACGGCCACAGTCTCGTGTTCTTGGTGGAAGCACATATCGTCAACAATGGCCGCAGTCGACATGACGACTATGTCCGCCCTCAGCCCTATGACCTCGTCAACTGTCGCCTTGCCCATGAAAGCGCCACACCAGTTGGCGTATGACCCGCCCAAAGCAATCAGCGACAAATCTCGCACTTCACGTAGCGCCATGATCAGCGGCAAGGCGTTAGTGATAACGGTTAGCGGCACCCGGCTGACCAGATGGGGAGCGAGGTGCCTAACTGTCGTCGAGTCATCGAGCATAATGGCCTGACCAGGCTGAATATGCTCAGAGCAGGTTCTGGCGATGGACTCTTTTTCCGCCAACTGCCGTCCAGCTCGATAAGCATCGGATGACTCGACCAAGGAGGTGGCCTGGGCTGTGGCCATGCCACGGGATTTGCGCAGAATGCCGCGAGCCTCCAGATCATCGAGGTCGCGGTGCACCGTCATTAGCGAAATGCCAAACCTGTGGGCCAGCTCTTCGATCCGGACCGAACCGTCAGCCAAAACGGCGTCCATAACTTGGGTGCGGCGATTCTCCTGCCTGGTTTGCCGAATTCCCTTCGGTGTTTGCGAAATCGGTTCCACGGCCAAGTCCTTTCCGTTACTCAGATCACTTCAGTTTCCGGTGGCTTCCGCCAGGACTTGGGCAAATGCCGCCGGGTCGTGAGCAAACCGCCCCAAAAACAACCCGCCAACCCCTTCGCCCAACCGGCTGAACAAGCCCGGGCCGGCACTGCCACCGTAAACCACTCGGATATCGCTTTGCGGGCAATTCGCCCGGGTCCACTGATCGAGCTGTTGGCATACCGAGACGATCTGGTTCTCGTCAGCGGGCTGGCTGGCGCCGATGGCGGCGACCGGTTCGTAGGCGATGTCTAACCGCCTACCTGGCCGGTCGCCACCCAACTTGCCTAAGGTGGCCTCCAACTGCTCGATGCAGTAGTCGCCGGCGGCCTTGGCTTCAATTCCACCAGGCTCGCCCACGCAAAGCAAAGGCACCAGGCCTTGGGCCAGCGTGGCCGCCAGCTTGCCCCGAATGATGTTGTTGTCCTCGCCAAATAGCCGGCGGCGTTCGGCGTGGCCAATCTCGACAAAGCGGCAGCCAACCTGGTTCAGCGAGGCGGCCGAGACCTCGCCGGTGAAGGCTCCCGAATCGTGACTGGCCACGTTCTGGGCACCAACCCTTAGGGCCGGGTTGTCCCGGCCCACCAGGTCGACCACGGCTGGGATTGAGACGAAACTGGGGAAGAGTACAACCTCGACCACCCCGGGTCGGTTATTCGCCTCTATCGCCTTGATGATTTGACCGGTCCAGGCCAAAGTGCGCTGGTGGTCGAAATACATCTTCAGGCTGACTCCCAGGAATTTCATGACTAGCAGCCTTCGTATTCCTCGATCAGGGCGACTTTGGAAGCGGATGGAGAACTAGTGTCGAACTGGTAGGTCAGCCATTCACGGACCAGGCGGCGGGCCAGCTCCAGCCCGATCACCCTTTGGCCCATGGCCAGGACTTGAGCGTCGTTGGACAGGATCGAGCGTTCCACCGAGAAAGAATCGTGAGCCGTGACGGCCCTGATTCCGCTCACCTTGTTAGCGGCAATGGCCATGCCGAGGCCAGTGCCGCAAATCAGCACGGCCCGGTCAGCCTCGCCGGCGGCCACCATTTCAGCGGCCGCCAACGCCACAGTTGGATACGGGGTGTGCGAATCGGCATTGACCCCGACATCGGCAACTGCCGCGACCGCCGGGCTGGCCTCCAGATCGGCTTTGATGACCTGCTTGTAACCAAGGCCGGCGTCATCGCAGCCGATAACCACTTTCAAGGCTCGGTCCACTGTTAGTCGACCTCCCCCAGCGCCTGACCAACAGCCTGGGCGATACTCGCCAGTGAGACAGCACCAGGATCAGGCGTGCCTACAGACTTCTCAGCATGCGGCCGGGCGCGGCCAATCTTCGGTACCAGATCAGCTGTGGCCTCAGCCGCCTTGGTGGCGGCCTCAGCGGCCAGTTGCCAAGCTGCCACTAAACCAAGGCCCGTGGCCTGACTGGCTTTGAGTGATTCGACAAAGGGCACCAGCGCGTCAACCATGGTCTTGTCTCCAAGTTGAGCTTTGCCCACGGTCATCACGGCTTGGCTGGCCTGCTCTACGGCCTTGGCCACGCCGGCGGCATCGGGCACCTGGCTGTCTCCCAGAGACCCACCAAGCGTCCGCAGCAACAAACCCCAAAGCGCACCTGAAGTGCCACCGGCCTCCTCAGCCCAGGCGTTGCCAGCTTGGATTAGCATGGCGCCAACGCCGACCGGTTGCCCGGCCAAGGCGGCGGCAGCCTGGGCAGCGCCGGTGGCGCCGCGTTGCATACCAATGCCGTGATCACCGTCACCGGCAATCTGGTCGAGCTGACCTAGGTAGTCGACAGTGGAGTCGATCCTGGCGGCGATCGCCTGAAGGGCTTTGGCCACGACTTTGGCCCCCGCCTGTGATTCGGCACTAGCGGCAGCGGTTTGGCTTTGGGCCGCGCCGGCCTGCGAGCCGGCGCCTTGGCGCAGCGCCGCCTGGGCGACCGAGCCTTTGCGATAGGCCGGCGTGTTGGCCGGACCCAACCAGGCCTTTTCCAGCTCGGCGTCAAGCCAGCACAAGGTCAGTGAGACACCGGCCATATCAAAGCTGGTGCACATTTCGCCCACATCAGGCTCAACTGGCGTTATTCCGGCGTCCCTGAGCAGGGCGTCGATGGCACCGTGGATAACAAAAAGCTCCTCGTAGCTGACAGACCCCAGGCCGTTGGTCATAACGGCCACCCGGCCCTCGTTGGCGCCTTCAGGCGTCTCCGCCA